>CAJYRE010000351.1 GCA_913776675.1 Rhizobiaceae bacterium | reverse complement strand
GTCTGCCGTGCCTTTGTCACCAGTCGCCATGCCTACGACGGCATCGCCAAATTCTATGGTCGCACCTGCCTGATTGGTGCTGGCCAGTGGCAGCTTGTCAGCTTCAACCAGCAATCCTGAGCGGACCGTCTCCCCCGCCCTCTATGCGAAAATACCGCTGAAGTCATCGGCGGTATCGACCATAAATATATTGCGCAGAATTAAATCAAGCTTTACCATGCATTCTTAAATACACGGGGGAAGCCAAGGGCTGGATGGAGCGAAGCCCGCGTCAAGACGTGCTATTTTCGAAAAATTGACAATTGAAAACAGCAATTTAGGCTGCAATGGCAGCACACACTGCTTCTTGCGCCGAAAAATCGGGCCTGTGAGGGAGTAACCTCCAGTTAGCATATTCTTCCTAATGTCAGACTACAAAGCTGCAAACAATGCTCTAGATATTGCTTGTGGCGGGCTCAGCGTTGGTATGTTTTCTTGTAAAGGAACAATGATACCGCAAGGAGTAATGTCAGTTTAACCGCTTTTGTATCGGGTTGGTGGTAAAATGCGCGATCCCTATTCCATTCTCGGCGTCAGACGCGATGCAGGATCTGATGAAATCAAGGCTGCCTGGCGCTCAAAAGCCAAGACATCGCACCCGGACCAAAACCGCGACGATCCAAACGCCACGCAGCGTTTTGCAGAGATTGGTCAGGCCTATGACCTGCTCAAGGATAAGGAAAAGCGCAGCCGTTATGATCAGCGTCTCTCCCAGATGGAAGCCATGAAGCGCGAACAAACCATCATGCAGCAGCGCGAGGAAGCCCGCGCCGCAGCCGAGCGTGCCCGTCAGGCCAAAGCCAATGCCGAACGGATCATGGCCGATCTGGCCAAAATTGAAGCCGAGCGCGCCAAGGCCGAAAAAGCCGCAGAAGCGCTGAATGCCAAGGTGGAAAGCGCTCGCGCCAAGGCAAAGGCCGCAGAAGCGCAAGCCGAAACGGCGGCCAAAGCCCAATCCAGCGCCCAAAACCCCAATAGCCAGCAAAACAACACCACAACATCCGGGCCAGCCGATGCCGCACCAGCCGATCCGGCGGCTGCCGCATCCGCCAATGGCGCGGAACATGTTGATGCATCAGCAGACAACAAAGCGCAGACAGACGCGCCCCTCAACGCCCGCAGTGACAGTGGCAAAAAGCCGGACGATAGCGCCGCAGCAGATTCGGCCCCCGGCGGTATTTTTGCCCTGCCGGTGATTGGCCTGATCTCTTCGCTGGTGCGGCGCATTCGCAAGCCCGCCCCTGTGCTGGAAAAAGCACCGGACATCATGGCGGAAGCCACCATTGCCATTGATGATCTGCTACGCCAGAACACCATTTCACTCCACCTCAGCGATGGCCGGGATATTCGCCTGCCGCTGGAGCCGGGCCATACCGATGGCACGATTGTGCGGCTGGAAGGAAAAGGCCTGAAAATTCCAGGCATGTTGACAGGCGATGTTCTGGCCAGCCTGCGCGTGATGCGCACGGGTGCCTGCACCGTTGATGGCTATGACATTCACACCGTTCTGAAACTGCCTTTGGAAGATGCCGTGCTGGGATGCGACACCACGATTGAAGGCCCCTCCGGGCCTGTCCAGGTCAGCATCCCTGCGTGGTCAGGCTCGGATCAATCCATTCGCCTTGAAAATCAGGGACTTCCTATCAGTGAAAATGAGCGCGGGGCATTGGTTGTGGATATTCGCATCACTCTTGCGGAAACCCCCAATGAAAAACTGCGCGACCTGATGAAGGTGATGAAACACGGCTTATTTTTATAGACGGCAGGCACACAAGCCGCCGCCTTGCAGCGCGGTTTTGCGTCTCAAAATCGGCAAAAATGGCATTTGTCACACCCTTTGTTACCGTTCCTAACAGTATTTGTTGCCTGATCGCCCTGACGACAGCATAGGTAACGCTTGAACAGCAGAACGGCCTATGCCATAGGCAAGGCCAATCGAAAGTCTCAGGGAGCAGAGCATGGCTCAAGTATCGGGCCTCATGGCAGGCAAGCGTGGCATCATTATGGGTGTTGCCAACAACCGCTCAATTGCATGGGGTATTGCGAAAGCCTGTCGGGATGCAGGAGCAGAAATTGCCCTTACTTGGCAAGGCGAATCCTTAAAGAAGCGCGTCGAACCACTGGCACAGGAACTGGATGCCTTTCTGGCAGGCGATTGCGATGTCACAGACATGGCCAGCATTGATGCTGCCTTCAAAAATGTCGAAGACAAGTGGGGCAAGATCGACTTTGTTGTGCATGCCATCGCCTTTTCAGACAAGGAAGAACTGACCGGCCGCTATCTCGATACCAGCCGTGAAAATTTTGCCCGCACGATGGATATTTCCGTTTATTCCTTCACAGCGGTTGCCAAGCGGGCAGAAGCCATCCTGAACGATGGCGGCTCTCTTCTGACGCTGACCTATTATGGTGCGGAAAAAGTTATGCCCCATTACAACGTGATGGGTGTGGCCAAGGCAGCGCTGGAAGCCAGCGTGCGCTATCTGGCCGTTGACATGGGCGGCCGTGGAATCCGCGTCAATGCCATTTCAGCCGGTCCCATCAAGACTCTGGCCGCATCTGGCATTGGCGACTTCCGCTATATTCTGAAGTGGAACGAGTATAACGCGCCACTGAAGCGCACTGTGACCACCGATGAGGTTGGCAAATCGGGTCTTTACCTGCTGTCCGACCTGTCGACGGGTGTGACAGGTGAAGTTCATCACGTCGATTCCGGCTATCATACCGTGGGGATGAAGGCCGTGGATGCACCAGATATTTCGGTGATTAAAGACTGAAACGATCAGGACGTGCATTTTGCCATTTTCCTGCGAGACAAATGCAATCTCACCGCATAACATGCGGTGAGATTTTGCGTTTGGATCAGCGTAAAACAAAGAATGAGAGCATTTCTGCACCTGCATGACAGGCAGAATGGTCTGGCATATCAGAAGGGTTCGTCTTCTCTTGATTCTTTATGTTATTCGCCACGGTCAAACGGACTGGAACGCTGAAGGTCGCTTTCAAGGCCAGACCGACATTCCCCTGAATGCGCTTGGCCGCCAGCAGGCGATGCAAAAC
>CAJYRE010000350.1 GCA_913776675.1 Rhizobiaceae bacterium | reverse complement strand
AACTTGGGATAGCCGGACACTTTATGCACCATATCGGTCAGCATCATCGCCGTCAGAGGATTGATCTGGCCCAGACCAAAGGTTTGCCCGGCGTAAAATGGCTGGAAGAACACGGCGCTGAAACGATTGTTCGGAAACGTTTTGCCGCCCACCGTTTTGCCCTGAAATTTCTCCTGCCAGACATCTTCCCGGCAGGTCCACAGCTTGGCGGAATCCGTGAGATTGGCGCATTCTGCAAATTCTGGACGCGATACAAACTTATCAACCGTCTCGCCATCATAGGCAAACCGGAAGGCCTGACCTGCATAGGCAGCAGCCTTGATATAATAGGTCTGCAAGGTGTCGTAAGCGCCGACATTATAGGTATGCTCACCGACCAAAGCCCCAATAATATGAATGGGCTCAATGTCGTAGGCCGCAGAGACCTTTTTGATCTTGGCGATCAATTGCCGATCCGTCTTCAACAGATCAATGATCTTGTCGTATTTCAGATCGAACGTCGTCTTGGTTTCTTTGGTGCGCTGCTTGGACGCGCCGGGAATGGGCGGCTGCTCTGTATTACGGTTGCCTTCCGGGTCCATCCTGATCTCGGCAGCAGTCACAGCCGAACAACCGAGGACAATTGACAGAAGCGAAAGAACAGCGAAACGACGCAGCATGACTTATTCCCGTGCAGAGGGTCTGTTTGATGTTGCCTATGGGGCAACACCCGTCTGTTTGCCGCAGCAGCGGCCACGCCGCTTCATATAGGGTGAAGGCCGCTGCTGTCGACTTAATAGACGGTCACAAGGCCAAATTAGGGCATTGTGGAACCGATTTCCTCTGTCTTCGATGCAGAAACATCACAGAATATAGCGTGACAAATCCGTATCGGCGGCGATTTCGCCAACGTGTTCACGCACATAGTCCGAATCAATGCTGACCTTTGCACCGCTACGGTCGGGTGCATTGAAGGAAATTTCATCCAGCACGCGCTCCATCACGGTTTGCAGACGCCGCGCTCCGATGTTTTCCACCGAGGTGTTCAGCGTCACCGCCACATCGGCCAGAGCATCAATGGCATCCTCGGTGAAATCCAGATCGAGACCTTCCGTTGCCATCAGCGCGATATACTGACGGATCAGGCTCGCTTCCGTCTCGGTCAGAATCCGGCGGAAGTCTTCCTTGGTCAGCGGCTTCAGCTCGACGCGAATGGGCAGACGGCCCTGCAATTCCGGCAGAAGGTCGGACGGCTTGGCCACATGGAAGGCACCGGAGGCGATAAACAGAATGTGGTCGGTTTTCACCGGGCCATATTTTGTCGCAACCGTTGTGCCTTCCACCAGCGGCAGCAAATCGCGCTGCACCCCTTCGCGGGAAACACCTGCCCCCATGGCACCTTCGCGGTTGGCGATCTTGTCGATTTCATCGAGGAAGACGATACCGTCATTTTCCACCGATTTGACCGCTTCGCGCTGGATGACTTCATTGTCGATCAGCTTTTCCGACTCGTCGCGGATCAGATCATCATAGGATGCCTTCACCGTGGTGCGCACCTTTTTGGTCCGTCCGCCCATGGCCTTGCCGAACATATCCGAGAGGTTCAAAACCCCGATATTGGCCCCCGGCATGCCGGGAATTTCAAAGCCGGGCATGCCGGAAGACCCGGTATCGGCCACTTCAATCTCGATTTCCTTGTCATCCAGCTCGCCTGCCCGCAATTTCTTGCGGAAACTGTCACGGGTGGCGGGTGATGCGGTCGTGCCCACCAAAGCATCCAGAACCCGCTCTTCAGCACCGGCATGGGCCTTGGTTTCCACCTCAAGCCGTTTCTTTTCCTTGATCAGGCCAATGCCGATTTCCACCAGATCGCGGATGATCTGCTCCACATCGCGGCCCACATAGCCGACTTCGGTGAATTTTGTGGCTTCAACCTTGATGAAAGGTGCGCCTGCCAATTTGGCAAGGCGGCGCGAGATTTCGGTTTTACCAACCCCGGTTGGGCCGATCATCAGAATGTTTTTCGGCATCACCTCATCACGCAGGCTTTCATCAAGCTGCTGACGGCGCCAGCGATTGCGCAGCGCAATGGCAACCGCGCGCTTCGCATCATTTTGGCCAATGATGTAGCGGTCGAGTTCGGAAACAATTTCACGCGGGGAGAAAGTGGTCATCATCAAACGTCCAAAAAGAGAGGAAAAAATGGAGGATCAGGCGTCACTCTCGAGCGACAGCGTTTCAACCCGCACGTTTTCATTGGTGTAAACACAAATATCAGCGGCGATCTTCATGGCCTTGCGGGCAATGTCTTCTGCAGAAATATCCGTATCCATCAGCGCCAGCGCTGCGGCCAGCGCATAATTGCCGCCAGAACCGATGGCAATCGTGCCATGTTCCGGCTCCAGCACGTCGCCATTACCCGTGATGGCCAGCGTTACGGTTTTATCGGCCACCAGCATCATGGCTTCGAGATTGCGCAAATATTTGTCGGTGCGCCAATCCTTGGCAAGCTCGACGGAGGCGCGCATCAACTGACCGGGGTATTGCTCCAGCTTCTTTTCAAGCCGCTCCAACAGCGTGAACGCATCGGCGGTGGCCCCGGCAAACCCGGCAATCACATCGCCCGTCTTGCCAATGCGGCGCACTTTGCGGGCATTGCCCTTCATCACGGTCTGGCCGAGGCTGACCTGTCCGTCGCCCGCCATCACCACCATATTGCCCTTGCGCACCGAGATAATCGTGGTGCCATGCATGGTTCCATAGGGATTATGTTCGCTCATATCCATTCCGTTTCAATCTACGGGCCATTCAACCAGCCCTGATGTTAGACCCTATGTAAGCAGCGAAATCACAATTGCAAACCACTGTCACATTCGATTGATCTGGCCGTTGAGAAAGGCAGGGATTGAACGTGACGCAGCGCATCAAAAACGCCTGTCATACTTCTGGATATTTCCCCCCTGCCCTGATAAACAGCCTTATCTTTGCAGGGAGAGACCTATGAGTGAGAGCCGCAGCGCAGCCATTGTGCGCAAAACCAACGAGACCTCGGTCTCCGTTTCCGTCAACATCGACGGCACCGGGACATCGAAAATCTCCACGGGCGTCGGCTTTTTCGATCATATGCTCGACCAACTCAGCCGCCACTCGCTGATCGATATGGAGATCGATGTGAAGGGCGACCTGCATATTGATGACCACCACACCGTCGAAGACACCGGCATTGCCATTGGCCAAGCCATTGCCAAGGCGCTGGGCGACCGGCGCGGCATTGTGCGCTATGCCTCGATTGATCTGGCCATGGATGAAACCATGACCAAGGCCGCGATTGATGTCTCGGGCCGCCCGTTTCTGGTGTGGAATGTGGTCTTTAGCGCGCCCAAGATCGGCACATTTGATACCGAACTGGTGCGCGAGTTCTTTCAGGCGCTGGCGCAGAATGCGGGCATTACCCTGCACATTCTGAACCACTATGGTGCCAACAACCATCATATTGCCGAGACATGTTTCAAGGCCGTGGCCCGCGCTTTGCGCTCCGCCACCGAGATTGATCCACGCCAGGCTGGCCGCATTCCCTCCACCAAGGGAACGCTGGCCTAACACTCCGGCAACGGAGTCTCTTGAGGTATCGACATGCGTGTTGTGATTATTGATTATGGTTCGGGCAATCTGCGCTCCGCCACCAAGGCGTTTGAACGTGCCGTGCGCGAAGCCGGGCTGGATGCCGAGGTGGAGCTGACCGACAAGGCCGAGCGCGTCGCTAACGCCGACCGCATCGTGCTTCCCGGCGTGGGTGCCTATGCCGATTGCAAGCGCGGCCTCGATGCCGTGCCGGGCATGCATGAGGCGCTGGTGGATGTGGTTGAGCATAAAGCCCGCCCGTTCATGGGTATTTGCGTGGGCATGCAACTGATGTCATCCCGTGGCTTGGAAAAAACCGTGACCAACGGCCTTGGCTGGATCAAGGGTGATGTGGTGGAAATGACCCCATCGGACCCGGATTTGAAAATTCCGCAGATTGGCTGGAACACGCTGACTTTGAACCGCCCGCATCCGCTGTTTGAAGGCATTCCCACCGGAGAGAATGGCTTGCATGCCTATTTCGTGCATTCCTATCATCTGGCTGCGCAAAACCCTGAGGATGTGATTGCCACCACCAATTACGGTGGCGCAATGACCGCCTTTGTCGGTCACGACAACATGGTCGGTGCGCAATTCCATCCGGAAAAGAGCCAGACACTGGGTCTGAAGCTGATTTCCAATTTTCTGACATGGGCTCCATGAGCCTCTCCGCGATGGAGTGCATGCTATGATTCTTTTTCCAGCCATCGATTTGAAAGACGGCCAATGCGTACGCCTGAAACTGGGCGATATGGAACAGGCCACCGTCTATAACCCCGACCCCGCGGCGCAGGCCAAGGCCTTTGAAGATCAGGGGTTTGAATGGCTGCATGTGGTGGATCTCAACGGCGCGTTTGCCGGAGAGAGCGTCAATGGCGCGGCTGTGGACGCGATTTTGAAGGCCACGAAAAACCCGGTACAGCTCGGCGGTGGCATTCGCACATTGGCGCATATTGAAAGCTGGCTGTCGCGTGGCCTGTCCCGTGTCATCCTCGGCACCATTGCGGTGCGTGATCCGGCGCTGGTGATCGAGGCCTGCAAGCAGTTTCCCGGCAAGGTCGCGGTGGGCATTGATGCCAAGGGCGGCAAAGTGGCGGTGGAAGGCTGGGCGGAAGCGTCCGAGCTGGGCGTGATCGAGCTTGCCAAAAAATTCGAAGGCGCAGGCGTCTCAGCCATTATCTACACCGATATTGACCGTGACGGCATTTTGACCGGCATCAACTGGGCCTCCACGCTGGAATTGGCCGAGGCCGTCTCCATTCCGGTGATTGCCTCAGGCGGCCTGGCCTCTATGGATGATATTCGCCGCATGGTGGAGCCGGATGCACGCAAACTGGAAGGTGCCATTTCTGGCCGCGCCCTTTATGATGGCCGGATTGATCCGGCGGAAGCTTTGGCGCTGATTGCCGCTGCAAAGAAGGATGCCGCACGATGACGCTGAAAGCCCGTGTTATCCCGTGTTTGGACGTTAAAGATGGCCGCGTGGTCAAGGGCGTCAACTTTGTCGATCTGATTGACGCCGGTGATCCGGTGGAAGCCGCCAAGGCCTATGATGCTGCGGGGGCCGATGAACTTTGCTTTCTCGACATCACTGCTTCATCGGACAATCGCGAGACGATTTTTGATGTTGTCGCCCGCACGGCGGATCATTGCTTTATGCCTGTCACTGTCGGTGGTGGCGTTCGAGCGGTTGGCGATATTCGCAAACTGCTTCTGGCCGGGGCTGATAAGGTGTCGATCAATTCCGCTGCCGTCAACAATCCGGATTTCGTCGCGGAAGCGGCGGATAAATTTGGCAATCAATGCATTGTGGTATCGATTGATGCCAAAAAAACATCGGCTGCTGGCGAGACGGATCGCTGGGAGATTTTCACCCACGGCGGACGCAATGCCACGGGGATTGATGCCGTAGACTTTGCCATCAAAATGGTGGAGCGCGGCGCTGGCGAATTGCTGATCACCTCCATGGACCGCGACGGCACCAAGATTGGCTATGATCTGGGCCTGACCCGCACCATTGCCGATGCTGTTCGTGTGCCGGTGATTGCCTCTGGCGGCGTGGGTACGTTGGATGATCTGGTGGCGGGCGTCAAGGAAGGCCATGCGACGGCGGTTCTGGCGGCGTCCATTTTCCATTTTGGCACCTATTCCATTGCCGAAGCCAAGGCTTACATGGCCAAGGCGGGCATTCCGATGCGTCTCGATCAAGCTTAAGAGAATTTTGATGAGAACATTCACGCTAACCGATCTGGAAGCCATCGTCGCCACCCGCGCCAAGGCCTCGCCGGATGAAAGCTGGACCGCCAAGCTGGTGACGGCGGGGCAGGATAAAGCCGCCAAAAAGCTGGGCGAAGAGGCCATTGAAGCTGTGATGGCGGCAGTCAAAGATGATCGCGCCAATTTGATTTATGAGAGCGCTGATTTGCTCTATCATCTTTTGGTGGTATTGAAGATTGCTGACATCCCGGTAGAAACAGTGATGGAAGAGTTACACCGTCGCACCGCCCAATCGGGCCTTAACGAGAAAGCCAATCGGCCAAGCCCATGATAACAGCGGTCAAGGAAGCGACAGGCGGGGAGCCTGAGGGGGAAGAAACCCTTGATCACTTTCAGGCGGGCAGCTACTCGCCCTATCTGTTCTTTTCATCCGACGAGTGGTCGCATTTTCGTGCCGATACACCGCTGACCTTGACGATGGACGAAGTGCATCGCCTGCGATCGATCGATGACCCGATTGATCTGGCCGAGGTGAAACGCATTTATCTGTCACTGTCGCGCCTGTTGTCGTCGCATGTGGAATCATCACAACTGCTGTTTCAGCAGCGCAATCGTTTTCTGAGCACCAATGTCACCAAAACACCGTTCATCATCGGTGTGGCGGGCTCGGTGGCGGTGGGCAAATCCACCACGGCGCGTGTTTTGAAAGAGCTTCTGGCCCGCTGGCCCTCCAGCCCGAAGGTGGATCTGGTCACCACAGATGGTTTTCTCTACCCCAACGCCACGCTGGTGCGCGAAAACCGCCTGAACCGCAAAGGCTTTCCCGAAAGCTATGATACGGCAGCGCTGCTCAGGTTTCTCTCGGCCATCAAGGCAGGCCAGCAAAACGTCAAGGCACCGCGCTATTCGCACCTGACCTATGATGTGCTTCCTGATGAGCACACCATCATCGATCGGCCCGACATTCTGATTTTTGAAGGCATCAATGTGCTGCAATCGCGCGATCTACCGCGCGATGGCAAAATCGTGCCAATGGTGTCGGATTTCTTCGATTTCTCGATTTATATTGATGCCGATGAAAGCCAGATTCACCGCTGGTATGTGAAGCGCTTCATGAAGCTGCGCCAAACGGCCTTTCGTGATCCCAATTCTTACTTTCATCGCTATGCAACCATCAGCGAAGACGAAGCCCATGCGATTGCCGAAAGCCTCTGGGCCAATATCAACCTGAAAAACCTGCGCGAAAACATTCTACCCACCCGACCAAGGGCCGATCTGATTTTGCGAAAAGGCGAGAACCATCTGGTAGAGCAGGTTGCACTCCGCAAGCTTTGATGACATCGTCCCGGATAGTAAGTATTCGATACTTTACGATCTCTGGGAGGAGAACCACAATGTCAGACGTTTCAAAAACCCACCCTGTCGATCCGCAAAGGCGGCTGTTTCTGGGGGTTGCAACCACAGCACTGGCCGCCGGCGTGGGCGGTCTGGAGGCACAAGCGGCGGATGCGGCAGCGCCAAGCGGTGGCCCGCTTTCCGATGTACCAATCGTGTTGCCAAAAACAGAATTTGTCTATGAGGCCATCTTTACGCTTCAGGACATGATCGATATTGGCCCGTCGCCGCTCGGCCACCGCCGCATCATCAATATCACCGGCGGAGAATTCGTAGGGCCTCGCATCAAAGGCAAGGTGATGCCCGGCGGCGCGGACCGGCAATTGATTCGCAAGGATGGCGTGCGTCTTCTTAACGCCCTTTACGAATTGCAGGCTGATGATGGGGCCATCATCACCGTCAACAACAGGGTGCTGATTGATGGCCCGGCCAATGGTCCACAATATGCGTTTTCGCATATCGACATCACCGCGCCAGAAGGCCCGCATGACTGGCTCAACCGTCGCATGTTTGTTGGCACCCTGCACAGCTTGCGGCCCAAACCTATGGTGCTGATCCGGGTTTTCAGTCTTGTTTGAAATCGTTAATCCTGCGTGGGCTTGACGCGCATTTTCTTGATTTCGCCCCGCCCGGTCTTCTCTTTCAAGCGGCGCTCAATCGAGCCTTTTGTGGGCTTGGTTTTGCGCCGTGGTGGCGGCGGCGGTTTGGCGGCTTCCAACACCAGTTCCTTTAGCCGTTCGCGCGCATCTTCGCGGTTGCGGTCCTGACTGCGAAACCGGCTTGCCTCAATCAACAACACCCCTTCTTTGGAAAGCCTGCGACCGGCCAGTTTGATGGCATTGGTTTTAACTCGCTCTGGCAGGGATGGTGAGCCGACCAGATTGAAGAAGAGCTGAACAGCAGTTGACACCTTGTTGACGTTCTGCCCGCCCGGACCACCGGCCAGCACAAATTGTTCGGTCAATTCCCAACCGGCAATCGTGATTCGGTCGTTGATATAGAGCGGTTCGCTCGCCATGGGTTTTGTCCAGTCTTGCCTTCAAGGCTTGCCTGTAACGGAAAGCCGGATTCACATCAACCTCAAGCCGGATTCCCAACAAAAAACCCGGCGATAAAAATCGCCGGGCTTCAGAAAATGGTTCCACGTGAAACCTTTTATTCGGCTGCAACCGCCAGAACCGGAGCCGCATCCCGGACATTGCTGTCCACATGCGCTTCGAATTTCTCGAAGTTGTTAATGAACATGCCCACCAGCTTCTTGGCCTGTGCGTCATAGTCTGCGCCATTGGCCCAGGTTGAGCGTGGATCAAGGATCTTGGTGTCCACGCCGTCCACAGCCACTGGCACAGCAAAGCCGAAATTCGCGTCGGTGCGGAATTCGGATTTCTTCAACTCACCAGACAGAGCAGCCGTCAACAGAGCGCGGGTGGCCTTGATCGGCATACGGCTGCCAACGCCATAAGCACCGCCGGTCCAGCCGGTGTTGACCAACCAGCAATCCACCTGATGGATGGCAATCAACTCCTTGAGAAGATTGCCGTATTCCGCCGGATGACGTGGCATGAAAGGCGCGCCGAAGCAGGTGGAGAAGGTTGCTTCCGGCTCTGTCACGCCGCGCTCCGTGCCAGCCACCTTGGCGGTGTAGCCGGACAGGAAGTGATACATGGCCTGCTCCGGTGTGAGCTTGGCAATTGGCGGCATCACGCCAAACGCATCGGCGGTCAGCATAATGATGGTCTTCGGATGACCAGCGCGGCCTGTTTCCGAGGCATTCGGAATGAAATCCAGCGGATAGGCGCAACGGGTGTTTTCGGTTTTCGAGCCATCATTGAAATCCGGCACGCGGTTTTCATCCAGCACCACATTTTCCAGCACTGTGCCAAAACGCTTGGTGGTGGCGAAAATTTCCGGCTCGGCTTCTGCCGACAGGCGGATGGTCTTGGCGTAACAGCCACCTTCAAAGTTGAAGATGCCGTCTTCACCCCAACCATGCTCGTCATCGCCAATCAGGGTGCGCGCTGGATCAGCCGACAGCGTGGTCTTGCCCGTGCCCGACAGGCCGAAGAA
>CAJYRE010000349.1 GCA_913776675.1 Rhizobiaceae bacterium | reverse complement strand
TATCGATCTCCCCCGCTTTAAGGGGGAGATGGCTGGCAAGCCAGAGGGGGGGTGAGCGACACAGAAAAACGTTTGTGTCGTGTGCTGTGGTTCAATCTGAACCAGAAAGACTCTCGGGGCAGGATACGGCTTCCAAAATCCGCACCCAGGAACGAATGCCCTTGTGAAACGAGGTCAGATTGTATTTTTCGTTGGGCGAATGCACGCAGTCATCGTCCAGCGAAAAGCCAACCAGCAGCGAATCCATCCCCAAGAGGGTTTGGAAATTGCCCACAATCGGGATAGAGCCGCCGCCACCCGTGACAATCGCAGGCTTGGGCCATTCCTGCGAGAGAGCCTGTTTCGCCTTGGCCAGAAGAGTGGAATCATAAGGCAGTTGGATGGCGGGCGATGCCCCCTCCGACTGAAACTCCACCCGGCAATCCACCGGCAGTTTGGAGCGCACATAGGCACGAAAACTATCGCGGATTGCCTGCGGGTCTTGCTTTCCCACCAGCCGGAAGGACACTTTAGCCATGGCCTCAGCGGCAATCACGGTCTTGAAGCCCTTGCCCGTATAGCCACCCGACATGCCATTGACCTCAGCCGTGGGCCGCGCCCAGAGCAGTTCCAGAATGGAACGGCCCTTTTCGCCCGATGGTATGGACAGGCCGATGTCGCCCAGAAACGCCGATTGGCTTTTTTCCAACTCGGCCCAGACGGCTTTGATGTCTGCGGGCGTTTCCTCTACCCCATCATAAAAACCCGGCAAGGTCACGGCACCGCTTTCATCATGCAGCCCGGCCAGAATATCGCTCAAGATATGCAGCGGATTGGCGGCAACGCCGCCATAGCCACCCGAATGCAAATCCCGCTTTGCGGCCTTGATTGTGATCTCTTCGCCCACCAGACCTCGTAGACTGGCGCAAATCGATGGGGTTTGCGCATCCCACATGCCCGTGTCGCAAACCATGGCGAAATCGGCCTTCAACTCCTGCTGATGAGTTTCCAAAAAGGGCAAAAGCGACGGCGAGCCGGATTCTTCCTCACCTTCAAACAGAATCGTCACCTTCAGCGGCAACCCGCCCCGCACCTCTTTGAAGGCGCGAAGCGCTTCCAGAAAGGTCAGCAATTGGCCCTTGTCATCCGAGGTGCCGCGCCCGGTGATGATTTTTTCGCCGTTCGCACTTTCCCGGATAGCGGGATCAAACGGATCATTGTCCCAGAGATTGAGCGGGTCCACCGGCTGCACATCATAATGGCCGTAGAACAGCACATGCGGGCAATCGGCAGACTGGCCATCATGGTGCGCCACCACCATGGGATGGCCCGTTGTGTCGCGCACCGAGGCGGAAAAACCAAGGCCAGTCAGATAATCCACCAAAAATTCCGCAGCCTTGCGGCAATGGGGCGCATAGGCCGGATCGGTGGAGATCGAAGGAATGCGCACCAGCTCAAACAATGTTTGCAAACTGGAGGGCAGATTGTCATCGGCACGGGCCAGAACGTTTTGAAGATCACGCATCAATTCATCCCTCCTTTGCCACAGTGATAGCCGCCTGCAAATCGCTCCACAGGGCCTCGGTGCCTTCCAGACCGATATGCAAACGCACCGAGAGCGGATCAACACCAAAGGCCTCTGAGAAACTCGGCGGAGCCTTCTGATTGGCCACTACATCGCCGGGAACAATCAGGCTTTCATGACCACCCCAGCTGACGCCCAGTTTGAACAGTTGCAAATGATCGCAGAAGGCGCACACATTGATGCCCGGTTTGAAAATGAAGGAAAACAGGCCGGAGGTGCCGTGCAGGCCCGGCGGCAGGGCATTGCTCAAAGCTGGATGGCAGACCTTTTCAACCACATCCAAAGCCTGCAAACGGTGGGCAATTTCCAGCGCCGAAGCCTCATGCGCCTTCATGCGGATGGGCAATGTACGCATGCCCCGGATCAGCAACCAGGCATCAAACGGTGACAGTTTACCGCCGAGATAAGGCAGAGTCTCATTGCGAATTTTATCAATCAGCGCCTTGGGGCCTGCCACCACGCCCGCGACAACATCACTATGGCCACCGAGATATTTCGAAGCCGAATGCAGCACGAGATCAACACCCAGAGACAACGGCTTTTGAAACACCGGGCTTGCCCAACTGTTATCAATCACCGAGAGAACGCCATGTTGGCGGGCCAAAGCCGCCAAAGCCCCAACATCATGAGCATCCATCACCCAACTGGTTGGGCTTTCGAGATAGATCAGCTTTGCACCGGGCAGCGCCCTGGCAACGGCATCCTCATCGCGGCCATCCACGTAGGTCACTTCAACGCGCATCCGCTTCAGCAAAGTTTCAAAAAACCGGAATGCGTCGGGGTAGACGTGGCGAACCGCGACAATGCGATCCCCCGGAGAGACAAAACTCAACACGGTTGAGGAAATGGTTGCCATGCCGCTGCCAAAGCCCAGCGCATCCTCTGCACCTTCCAGCTTTGCCAGCATTTCTTCAAAAATCCGTACTGTGGGGTTCAGGCCGCGTGAATAGACCGGGCGCACCTTCTCGCCGCGATAGGTGGCGACCATTTCGTCGTAATCACTGAAGGTAAACAGCGAGGTCTGCACAATGGGCGGCACCACGGCATCAAACGCATTGCCCTCATCATGCGCCGTAATCAACGATGCCTGTTGCAGAAAATCGAATGCTTCGCTCATTTGGACATTTCCTTGATGTCTTCTTCCACAACGGCAAGAATTTTGAGGGTTTCACGGCGGGCCGCATCACTGTCCTGATCGGCAATGGCGCAAAACAGAGTGCGATGAAAGGGAAAGGAACGACGGGCAAAATCCGGTCGGTCAAACGGCGTCATCCAAAACCCCTCAAAGGCTTCGCGCATCTGCTCCAGCAATTGGCTGAATAAGGGATTGTGCGTGGCATCGTAAATAGCAATGTGGAAAGCCAGATCTTCCTTGCCGGATGTGCCCTTGGCCAGATGCACCCGCTCCATGGCATCGAGCTTTTCCTCAATGTTGCGTAAATCTTCGTCCGTCCGGCGAAGCGCCGCCAGCGCCCCGGCCTCCACCTCAATGCCGCGACGGACCTCCAGCGTTTGCAGCAGTGCATCTCTAAGATTGACCGCCTCCACCCTCAGCGGCATATGCACCGTGGCGCTGCTCACGGGCTGAAGCAGATAGGTGCCACTGCCTTTGCGACTTTCCAGCACGCCGAGCGCCTGAAACCGCCCCATCACCTCGCGCACAGTCGAGCGGCCGACGCCCAGCTCGTTCATCAATTGCCGCTCAGTCGGCAGGCGGTCGCCGCG
>CAJYRE010000348.1 GCA_913776675.1 Rhizobiaceae bacterium | reverse complement strand
ACACCATCTACGCCCATCAGGACAAAGAAGACGATGCCCTGATCGGTGTGCGGTCCACCGCGCGGCTGTTTGCCGATGACACCAAAATCTGGCTTTGCGGTTTTTACAGCGTCATGGGTCTGCTGCTGGCCATGGCCTTTGGGCTGGCGGGCGTGAGCTTCCCGGCCTATCTCGGCCTTCTCGCAGCTTTGGCGCTGCTGGCCTACCAGATCATTGTGCTGGATATTGATAATCCAACCCAATGCCTTGCGCTGTTCAAACTGAACGGCAAGGTTGGATTGCTGCTGTTTGCAGGGCTTGTTCTGGCTATTCCCTTTGCGTGAATGATGCTTTTCTTTTAAAGCGTCTTCTTGCGTTTGGCTGCAATATAGGGTACCCCCCTATGTTATGAGCCATACAATTGCAAATAAATCCAAGTTGCTTGCCCGCGTGCGCCGTCTGAAGGGGCAGCTGGAAGCCATTGAAAACGCCCTTTTGGCAGAAAAGCCCTGTGACGAGGTGCTGAACCTCACCGCCTCTGTGCGCGGTGCCTTGAGCGGGCTGACGGCGGAGCTGATCGAAGATCACATTCGCTGCCATATCGTTGCCCCTGAATTGGGTGCAGCCGAGCGCCAGCAAGGCGCTGAGGAATTGATCGACGTTATCAGGAGCTATTTGAAATGAGCGCCATTCCCCATGATCATGCCCATCATCACCGCCTCAGCAATCGGCATGAACACATCTTTCTCGGGCAAAACCACCAGCGCAATGAGCGCCGCACCTGGGCGGTGATTGGCGTCACCACGGTGATGATGGTGGTGGAAATCATCGGAGGCCATCTGTTTGGTTCCATGGCGCTGACCGCCGATGGTTGGCATATGTCCACCCACGCCGGAGCTATTCTTGTGTCGGCTCTGGCCTATAGTCTGGCCCGCCGCCATGCCAAAAGTCATCAATTCACCTTTGGAACCGGCAAGTTTGGCGACCTCGCGGCCTTTGCCAGCGCGATGTTTCTGGGTCTGGTGGCCATCATCATTGCTTGGGAAAGCGCATGGCGGGTGTTTGAGCCGGTGCCGATTAATTTTTCCGAGGCGATCATCATTGCCAGCGTTGGCCTTGTGGTCAATCTGGTCTGTGCGGTTCTCTTGCATGAAGGGCATCATCACGGTCACGGTCACGATCATGGACATCACGATCATGGGCACCATGCGCATCATGATCACGCCGGAAGCCATGCTGGCATTCATGCAGGAAGCCATGGCGGACAGGATCGCAATCTGCGTGCCGCCTATATTCACGTTCTGGCCGATGCCTTGACATCGGTTCTGGCCATTGGCGCACTGGTACTGGCCAGTTTTTATGGCTGGCTGTGGCTTGATCCGCTAATTGGCATCGTGGGCGCTATGGTGATTGGCAGTTGGGCCTTTGGCCTGATCCGCGACAGCGGCCTTGTTTTGCTGGATTTTGTGCCTGCCAGTGAAGACCTGCCCGAGGAAATCAGCAGCATTCTCACCAAAGAAGGTGCCGAGATTGTTGATCTGCATGTCTGGCAACTCGGCCCGGGTCATCATGGCGCGATTGTGTCTCTGGTTGCAAAACAGCCGCAGTCACCTGCCTATTATCGGGAAAAGCTCTCAGTCATTCACGATCTTTCCCATGTGACGGTGGAGGTTGATAGAGCGACATAAAGCGTATTTCTCTCAGTTAGAGCATTTCAGTGTTTCTCGGAAACACTGAAATGCTCTAACTCTTTGTTTTCACGCATTTCCGGACGGAAAACCGCTATGCACTTTTCTCAGGTCAATGCTCTAGTCGGTAGAGCGCACGTGGCTCTACCGTCTTCTGTATCTGGAAAGCACAATGGCAAGCCATGAGGTGATGGCGAACGAAATACCCAGACTGATCAACAGGATGACCCAGGCAACCACCTCAATATGGCCTTCAACCCCGACGACTCCCAAAATGTCAAAAAGTGGATTGAGCAATTTGTAGCCTGTTGGACTGAATAGAAAATCATTCAGATTTGTTGTTTTATTGAGTAAAACAGCAATCGGAATCGTCAATGCCAATGCGATCAGGATTTTTGCAAAAACTCTCATTCGACATCCACCGTTCCATAATATGGAATACTGGTTCCGGGTATGATACTGGTTTGCTGTTTCAGTAGAAATGGCCTCAGACGGTTAAAGCTATCGAGGGAAAGGACGGTTATACATCCTTCGCTGATCCCAAACCTGCCATTGGGATGCAGTCTGAAATTACCGCGTTGAACGCCTTCAACAAAAGTATAATCATCAATTTTGTCGTCGATTCGATACAGAGTGAACCACTGACTGCGATCAACGCCAGTTACGACATCCTGAACCCATTCTCTCAAGGGGCCGAGCCTGCCACCACGTTGACGATCTATGATATAATAACGACCTGTTGGAAGTGGTCCGGCGTTCGGACGACCCACGGAGCGGGGATCATCCGTGTAGGGTGCTATACCTGAAAAAGCAGGAACTGATCCTAATCCATTGCAAATCAGTGCTGATGTTGTTTGCCCATTCAGCTTGAAAGAACATGTCGCTGGCATGGCGTAATGGCTCCCTCATACTCAAAATAATCGCTTAAAATATCAAAGCTAGAGTGCCATTTTGGTCTTTCAAGGGAGCAGCGGAGTTTTGACCTGCGTTCGTTCCTGATCAATTGAGATCCATTTTCCCGAAAGTGCCCCCGAAAATAAAAGAAGTGATGCCCGGTTTGGTTCAATCTGAACCAGACAAATTCTAAGCTTCGGAGAACCCATAAGGGTGGGTGTGCTTCATTCTCCAAAATGACACATGCCCCGCACTTTCGTGCAGGGCATGGGCATTTGCGGTCGTCTTGGGGAGAGGGATTTTTAACGGCGGGCGATAATTTCCTTGCCGGAAATTTTCATCACCACGCCGAGGGAGCCGGTTGTTCTGCGCACCAGAAAGCGCGGACGGCGATCGGCAAAATAGGAATGACGGCGGCGCTTCTTGGGTTCGCTGGCGCGAATTTCGCCCAGGTGATCTTCCAGGGGGCGCGCCACGCCATCGGCTTCCACCATCAGCATGGGGATGCGGAATGTTTCGGCCCACAGGCGCCAGTCGGCGGCAATATCGCACAGATCATGGGCCACCAGCAGCGGAATGCACAGATCGGCGTCGTCGTGATAGAGTTCCAGCGTTACCGTGACTTCGCCATTGCCATGGTCGATCGCCCGTGCGGCAACACCTTTGAAAGCCCTTGCAGGAAGGGCAAAAGACAGTGGAAGGCCACTGGATGGAAGGACTTTGCGCAGCACCGCGCCGCGTTCATCCAGTGTAATCGAGACATTGCCGGAGGCATCACGCAACGCATAAGAAACATGTTGCGGCAAGCGGGACGGCTCCAGCCGAAACGTTGCTCCGGCCCATACGGGCTTCATAACCGTGTTTGTCATCATACTACCCTTGTTTTACCTGAGAGCGTTGTCTGCTCTTCTCATCGGGACTTTGCGTCCTCTGAGGCTCAAGATAGCGGCGGCCCCTTCCAGACCACTTAAAAATTGCGGTTAAGAAAACTTTGCTGCTTCAGATGGTTATCGAAATGCCATCAATGAGGGTTTCCGTTTCGTGAACGGCATTCATCGAATTTTGATATGCGCGTTAACGCAATCCTTTCAAATAACAGGCTATAGTGAAATATCGCCCATGACGTTGGCGGCAGCGCTTTGCCGGCTTTGCGAAAGCCAGAGGCAAGGCCCATGAACCATGATGGATTGCCCATAGGGCTGTGTTGTGTGCCAATTCAAACGATGTATTGGTCCATGGACAGCGCAAAAGGCTGAATGCTACGGTATAAGAGCGCGTCAAGGTTGATGCGCGGTGCTGCGGAAAATCAAGGAAAGACGGTCATGGTCTCTACCTTTATCAGCTATGATATTGTCACGCGCGATATGAAATCGAGCCTGAAGCGTGTTGCGCAGGAAACCGATGTCACGCGCAACGCCAAATATTACAATGATAATATTGGTAAGGTGAAGACACTCGATGACTTCATGGCCAATGATCGGCTCTATCAATATGCCATGAAGGCGCATGGTCTTGAAGACATGATCTATGCCAAGGCCTTTATGAAAAAGGTGCTGCAAAGCGATCTGACGGACCCGAACAGCTATGCCAACAAGCTATCGGATGACCGTTATCGCAATTTTGCGGCGTCTTTCAATTTTGCCGCTGAGACGGCCGATGCGCAGACCGACAAGCAGCAGGACGATGTTCTGGGGCTTTACAAGCAGTCGCTGACCACCGAGGCGGATAATGCCAAGGATGAGGTCAATTATTACGATACGGCCATCGACAAGGTTACCAATGTTGACAGCCTGTTGCAGGATTCGCGTCTGACAACCTTTGTCCTCAAGGCCAACGGGATCGATACGAAATATTACTCGACCGATTTTCTGAAAAAAGTTCTGACCAGCGATGTCAACGACAGTTCGAGCTATGTGAACACGCTGACAACCAACAAGTCGGCCTATGTGG
Organism: Rhizobiaceae bacterium; assembly: GCA_913776675.1. Taxonomy (GTDB): domain Bacteria; phylum Pseudomonadota; class Alphaproteobacteria; order Rhizobiales; family Rhizobiaceae; genus Allorhizobium. The sequence goes on along the minus strand of CAJYRE010000348.1, from coordinate 1,751 downwards.
CCATTATCAATGCCTTTGGCTTCAACACCGATGGCACATTGAAAAACGCCACCGCCCAGACGGCAACCCAGAAGACGGCGATGGAGGATCTCTACCTCGAAACGGTGCCGAGTTATGAGACCGAGCTGGGCGCAGAACGCGAAACGGCTTACTACAAGAGTAAAATCGCCTCGGTGACCAAGGCATCCGACATTACAGGCGACAACCGCCTGTTCTCTTATGTGAAGACAGCGCTGGGGCTGAACCCCAATATGCTGAAATCAACGTTTGAAAATATTGTCTCCAGCGATCTGTCCGATCCCAATAGCTATGCCAATACGCAAGGCGATGGCAATGGTGGGACCTATGCCAAGATCACGTCCATGTTCGGCTTTGACAAGGATGGCAATACCACAGCCGGAAATGCCCAAAGCGCGGCCCTGCTGTCGCAGACGACAGCGCAATATATGAACAATTACGGTGCCAAATCCCAAGCCGATCTGACCTCTCTGACCACTTATTATTCCACGCAGATGAAGTCGATCACCAAAGTGGATGATCTTCTCAACAACGACAGAATCTTCACCACGTTGATGAAGGCCTATGGCATTGGCACCGATGAATTTGGCAAGGCAGAGCTGAAAAAGGTTCTGACCAGCGATATGACGGACAAGAACAGCTATGCCAATCAGAAGCGTGATCCCCGTCTGATCAGCCTTGCTTCGGCCTTTAACTTCAAGGCAGACGGCACCGCCGATGTGCCGCTGATGGCCCAGTCCGAGCGGACCATCACCGCCACGGCCAAAGACTATATCGTTCAGAAAACCCGCTTTCTCACCGGCAATGACCAGAAGGATGCCAAGACCAAGGCTGAGGCGGATTCGAAATATTACCAGCAGAATATCGTCAAGGTGACATCGCTCAGCGATCTCTTGAAAGACCGAAAGCTGGTCGATTTTGCGCTGACATCCAATGGGCTGGACCCCAAAAAGGTGGATAACGACATGCTCAAGAAGCTGTTCGCATCCGACCTCAGTGATCCGAAAAGCTTTGCCAATACCCAGTCTGACGAGCGCTACGCTCAGTTTGTTGCTTCCTTCAACTTCAACAAGGATGGCAAGCTGGACAAATCCAACACGCTGGGCATTCAGAATCGCGGTGAAGTGCTGACAACCAACAATCTTTATCTGCATCAGACGCTGGAAACCGAGCAGGGTGACGCCAATCAGGGTGTGCGTCTGGCGCTCTATTGGCAGCGTATGGCTCCCAGTATCACGTCCGCCTATGATATTTTGGGTGATAGTGCGCTTTTGGAAGTGTTCCGCACCGCCTTTAGCCTGCCGTCGCAGATGAGCAGCATGGACATTGCGCAGCAGGCCAAGATTGTGCAGAGCAAGATGGATTTGAAAGATCTGAATGATCCTGACAAGGTCAAGAAATTCATTTCCCGCTTTACCGCCATGTATGACATTTCCAACAATACGTCGAATTCATCGGCCAATGCGGCTCTGATGATTCTGGGTGGGTCATCGCCCACCGCTGGCATCAGTGCAGACCTTCTGACCTCGCTCAACAGCGGCTAATACCAAGAGTCATTGACAATGACACTTGGTATTCCTTTTGCAAATATCTCAAGCCGCTGATGGATTTGAGATATTGGCAATGTCTTTAAGGCGAGGATGCGTCAGCATCTTCAAGCCTTGGCATAACAGGCTGCTTCAAAACGCGCGCCGGGCATTCATGAACAAAGTCGGTGTGTTGCCTGCTTGGGG
>CAJYRE010000347.1 GCA_913776675.1 Rhizobiaceae bacterium | reverse complement strand
CGGGTCGCGTGCGGTCAAATCGGCCCGCAGCCGTATTGCCGATCTGTGGACGGCAGAGGGCGCAAACCTCTGCTCATCGGCCATCACAGGCCGCTATCCGTTTGATCGCAACGCCCGGCGTGATGTGACCATGGGCGATTTTGTTCGTCTGTTTGGTCCCAAAGGCCTGTTCCAGACCTTCTTCAAACAGCGGCTTGAGCCGTTTGTGGATCAGGCAAGTTCGCCTTGGAAATGGAAGGGCACCTTTGGATCGGCGGGGATTCCCAGCGATGCGATTGCTCAGTTTGAGAATGCCGATAAAATCTACCGCTCCTTCTTCCCCAATGGCAGCGAAACGCCGGAGGTCACCATCAACATCAAGCCGGTGTCCTTGAGCGATGCCTCCAACGCCGTGATGCTGGAGCTGGAGGGCGAGCGGGTGGTGTATTTCCACGGACCGATTCAGGCCAAATCCATCACATGGCCGTCGAAACAGCCGGTGAACATGTCGCGCATTGCTTTCCAGCCGGGCGGCTGGCAGCAGGCCAAAACGGAAAATGGCGATTGGTCACCGTTCCGCCTGTTTGATGATGCCAAGATAGAGAGCGATAGCGACGGCCTGTTCCGGGTCAAGTTCGATAACAATGGGCAAAATGCCGAGTTTGATGTGCAGTTCGGCTCAGTGCTTAACCCGTTCAGGCTCAAGGCGATGTCAGATTTCGCCTGCCCGGCACAGTTCTGACGGAAAGGGGATCAGCCATGGCGTTGCGCGCGGCACCCAAGCCCAAAGCAGCCGGTCCGGACCGGATTGGCTTTTTTGGAAAATTGCCAAGTCATGGCGATTTCATCTCGGACGGGCTGGAGCGCGACACCATCACTCTGCTGGATGGATGGATACGCTCTGGCTTGCATGCATGTGAGCAAGAGTTTGGCGCAGGCTGGGCAAAACTGTTTGCCGCGTCTCCCCCCTGGCGGTTTATTGTCGAAAAAGGCTTGTGGGGGCCTGCGACCTATGCCGGGGTCATGCTGCCCAGCCGCGATCGGGTCGGTCGCAGTTTCCCTTTGCTGATTGTTGCGCAATTGCATGATTTTAGTGCGCATCCGCGCACGCTTTATCTCGATCATACCTGGTTTATGGCAGCAGAAGGACTGGCGGAAACCTCCCTCACCCGTGATTTTGATATTGGCCATTTCACCACGAGCCTGAAGCGCATGCGCCTGCCACGGCCCGAAAGCGATGAGAAGCCAGCCGGTTCGCCGGAATCCAAATCGGCGCTCTGGTGGTATATTGATCCTGAAACGCGGCACAGCCGAGGGATTCGCCTGCAAGGCACCATGGTGCCGGATCATTTTGTCCAATTGTTTCGGGAAAGCAGCCCGACAAAATCGCCCGTGCCTGAGGCCAAAACACCGCAACCCGGCCATACCAGCACAGAGCTGCCAAATAGTAAGATACCAGAAAAACCAGCGGCTGTGGCACATCCGACGCCCACGCCTGTCTCTGCCAACCCAACAAACGGAAAGGTGGTGTATCGCTACGCCACGCATCCCGGCACGCGGTTTTCGCTCAATGCGGATTCGTTGTTTCTGTGTGAAAAGCCTGCCTTGTTTGCCCTCGCCGATGGCGTGGGAGATCACAGCTCAGCCCTTGATGCTGCAAAATTGGTCACCAATAGCTTGACGGATATTGGCGAAGCAGCGAGTCCGGAGGCCATGTTACAGGCCATCAAAGGCAGGCTGGGGCGTGCCAATAGCCTGCTGTGGGCCCGACAAAATCGCAGCGAGGCTGAGCCCTTGTGTGCCAGCATCATCTCGGCCGCCATTCTGGAAGGACAAATGCTGCTGCTATGGGCCGGCGATGCGCGCGCCTATCTGATCCGCGATGGCATCATGCGACCATTAAGCCGTGATCATGTCAGTGTTTGCTTACAAAAACACTTGCGCAGAGCCGTTGGTCTTGAGCAGCATTTTTTACCCGATGTGCTGATTGAACCGTTTGGCCCGCGTGATCGGCTATTGCTGTGCAGCTTCCCGCTGGTCCACGCCCTCAAAGAGCGTACCGTGGCAGAATTGCTGCTGGAATGTCCCGGAGTGGACGGAGCAGATGTGCTGGTGCAAGAAGCACTGATTGCCAATGTGCGCGAGAATATCAGCGCTATCATGATTGGATATGAGCAGGCCGACCATGCCGAATGATAAGGAAGAATTGCTGGCGCGATTTGCCGCCCTGATAGACCATGTGCGCCAATGGGATGGTGTGGTGCGCCCAAAGGATCAACAACAGCTTTTGCTGGATCAGCTTCGCAATGCGTTGGACCGCGCAGCTCAAGATAAGGAACACCTTACAGATACTGATGCGCCGGTCTTTATTGCCGGAACATTTGTTGTTGAAGCCATGCTCTATCGCGGCACCTACCATGAGATACTCAAGCTGCGCCACCGTGATCTTGACAGCATACATGTGTTGAAGACAGTGCGGGCCGATCAGGCTGCCTCTGCCAGCCGCGCCTCTCTTTTGCGCCGGGAAGCGCAGATCGGCCTCGGCCTGCGTGATCGCTATCTGGTCGAAACCAGTGCCTTGCTGCGGCTGCCCGATGGCCGCCCGGGACTTCTCCAGCCCTGGAGTGGTGAGTCTCTCTCATCTGTTCTGTCGCAATGCACTTTAACTGTGCAGGACATAAAAACCATTATGCAACATCTGCTGCTGGCACTGGCAAGCCTGCATGACCGTGGCTATGTTCATTGTGATGTCAGCCCATCCAACATCTTCATCACGCGCGACGAAACTCTGTCCGTTAAGCTTGGGGATTTCGGGATTACGCTGAAAACCGGGCAAACGCATGCCGATCTGCAATTGGCAGAAGCCTATGCGCCAGATTATTGCGCGCCAGAGCAAAATGCAGCGCAACCAGTCCATCCATCCATGGATATTTACAGTGCAGGGCGTGTGCTACAACACATGATGGCCGGTTTGAGCGAAGACGCCCATCCCGATCTTGTCGCATGGCGTGATGATCTCAGCACTCCGATCCTCGCGGACCGCCCGAAGACGGCCCGGATCGCATTATCAAAAATGCCGTCTGTTTGAAAAGTTATTTTGAGACAGGCGCTGGTGCGACAGAGCCAATGGATGGCTTGTCATACACCGTAAAAAGCTTCGCAGCATTCACCGTGCTTGCGGTTGTCGCATAGATCACGTCGCCCTTTTGCATCTTGAACAGTTGCATCAGCATAATGCTGGACGGATCCTTCATGTTGACATGATAGATAACCGGCTTGGTGGTGACAGTCGGCTGCACGCCGCTGGCCACCGGTGTGGATGCCTGAACAATCTGGTTGCGGAAGATATACACATTGCGCGCATCTGCACGATCATCGGCCAGACCACCTGCCCGACCAAGGGCTTGCGCAAGCGTCAGCTTACCCGTTTCAAATGGGAACTCACCCGTATTCTTGAAGGCACCAAGAGCCGTGAAGCTGACGGCCTCATCATCGACCATCACCTGATCACCGGGCACAAGGCGAATGTTCTGCTTCTGATCGTTCATGATACGATCAAGTTTGGCACTGGCCCGTTGATTGCCACGCACCACGGTAACAACAGCAGCAGTGGGAGCTGCGGATGCGCCACCCGCTTGCGAAATCACATCCAGAACCCGCTCGCGCTGGGCAGTGACCGGGAACTTGCCGGGATTTTTCACACCACCGGACACAACAACCACGCTGGAGGGCTTATCCACCACCGTGACCACGGCCTGCGGGTTGACAGAGGAGCCTTTCAGACCGGCAACAATCCGCGATTGAAGACCTTCAGGTGTGGAATCCGTCACGCGCTGCTTACCCACGAACGGCATGGTCACATTGCCATTCTGATCAACGGTAAACCGACCAAGATTCAAGGATCTGCTTTGCGTGGAAGAGAAGAGGCCATCTTCGCCGGTGTCCAGAACGGTGACATCAATCACGTCACCGGGACGCAGGCGCTGCTGATTGAACGCGCCACCGCGAAGTCCCGCCAGACCACTATCGGAAACATTGGACACCATAACCGGCGTGGCGGCTGTGGCTGCCGAGGCATTGGCAAGCTCGATAACAGGAATTCTATCCGCGCTATGAGGAAACTTGGCAGATTGAATACTTCCGGCACTCGGGCCGTCCGATGGGTTTGCACATCCGCCCAAAAGCGCGGCCATCAGCAGCGGCAGAACCTTCTTCATCCAAAAGTCTCCAAAACAAGGAATCATACAATGAACAAGAGATAGCAGCCATGTCAGCGCTGACAATTGTTAAAACGCAAAAAAAACCGAAGAATGCCTTTGATATGCCACATGTTGCCATATTGCAACCAAGATAGCCCAAAACGGCAATTGCTCAAGCCTGTTATCGTGATGCCGATTGGCTGCGGATAGAGATGCCTTAAAATTCGCAATAATGTATAATAGTAGACTGTACAAACCAGCAACAGGGGCAAATAGAAAAGTCGCTACGCATCCAATCCTTTTCTGCGAAATCCACACACCGCTGCAGAAAAGATAAGATAAAAAATCCAATGGCTTTTC
>CAJYRE010000346.1 GCA_913776675.1 Rhizobiaceae bacterium | reverse complement strand
GGCCGGAAGGTGCGGCGGCGGCTGTGGCCTGTATTCTGGAACGCGGCGGCCATATCAATTCGCCCGGCGGCTATCTGCGCGATTTGACACGCCGGGCCGGACGTGGTGAATTTTCGCTGGGGCCGGTGCTGATGGCGCTGATCCGGGCACAGGGGGGCCCTGTTGAAAAAGCAGGGTAGAGGTGCGCAGGCCGATAAAGCATGCCGCGTTTTATTGTCCTCAACAAGCCGTCGTGGGGGGAATTGCACTTTCGCCCGATTCCGGTTTAAGGAATGATGCAGCATCTGTTCGAATGGTGAATGGACCGGCTCCGAGGAGAAATGTCTTTTGCGCATCTTGCTGGTCGAGGATGACGTGATTCTGGGCCCATCCCTGAAAAAAGCCTTTGAAATGCATGCCTATGGCGTTGACCTGTTCCGCGATGGGGAATCGGCGCTTTTGGCCTTGCAGGACAATGTTTATGAAGTGGTGGTGCTGGATGTGAATCTGCCGAAAGCCAGCGGCTTTGAGGTGGTGCGCCATTTGCGCGCCCGCGGCAACACGGTGCCTGTGCTGCTGTTGACGGCGCTGGACAGTGTGCGCTCCCGCGTGGAGGGGCTGGATGGCGGCGCCGATGATTATCTGGTCAAGCCGTTTGACCTTGATGAATTGCTGGCGCGGGTGCGGGCTTTGGCGCGGCGCCGGGAAGGCCGTATGGAAACCCTGCTGCGCTGTGGCGATGTGGAGCTGGACCCTTCCGCGATGATTGCCCGCCAAAATGGCGAGCCTTTGCACATTGCGGGCAAGGAATTCCGGCTGTTGCGCCTGTTGATGGAGCGGGCGGGCCGCTATGTTACCAAAAGCGATATAGAATATACGCTTTACGATGCCAGCACGACCATTGAAAGCAACACCATTGAAGTGATTGTTTACAGCCTGCGCAAGAAACTCGGCTCTGATTTCATCAAATCGATCCGCGGTGTTGGCTATATGGTGGAGCGCTAAACGGTGACCCTGAGCCAGAGACTGTTTCTGCGCATTCTGCCCACTGTGATGGTGACCATTCTCATGGTTGGCATTTTGGCCTATGTCAGCGCCAATCGCGAAATCAAGAATATTTACGATGCGGAATTGATCAATGACGCCAATACCTTATGGGTGTTGTTGAAAAAGCCGCTGGGCCGCGACAGACATCGGCCGACCATTCAGGTGCCCGACCTCGATTTCAACATGGACAACCAGTTGGAGCTGAATGAGGATGCGGATGATTATGCGGATGCGCATGCGTTCCGGGTGTGGAAGGCGCAAGAGCTGGTGATGGTCAGCAGCAATTCCTTTCCGCTGAGTGTACCGCAATTCAGCAAGGGCTTTTCCGATTTCACGTTTCTGAAAGAGGAGTGGCGCATCTATTCCCTGCCCATTCCCGATACGAATATTGTCATCGAAGTGGCGGAAAAGCTGGAACTGAGACACACGCTGGTTGAGAACATCATTCTCAATCTCTCTGTTCCGCTGATTGTGCTGGTGCCGGTGATTGCTGCGCTGGTGTGGTTCAGCATCAACAACGGGCTCAGTTATATTCGGGATCTGGTCCGGCATATTCGCTCCCGCACGCCGGATGATCTGTCGGAAATCTCCACGGTTGATCTGCCGCGCGATCTGGTGCCGCTGGCCCATTCGCTCAACCAGTTTCTGGACAAATTGCGGGTGTCGCTGACCATGGAGCGGCGCTTTTCCGATCTGGCCGCCCATCAGTTGCGCACCCCGCAGGCGGGCATCAAATTGCTGCTGCAATTGTTGGAAAGAGCCGATTCAGAAGCCGAGCGCAAGATTTTGATCAAGGATCTGATTGCCAGCAATGAGCGCGCCATGCATCTGATTGAGCAGATGCTCAATCTGGCCCGGGTCAGCCATCAGCCCTTGCGGCTGGAACAGACCAATCTTTTTGCGCTGTGCGCTGCCAGCATTGCCAGCTTTGGTCCGGTCCTGACCCATCGCGGTTTTCAGGCAGAATTGACCGGAGATGAACAGATCATCGTGGCCACCGATATGCTTTTGCTGCGGATGCTGATTGATAATGTCATCGACAATGCCCTGAAATATTCTCCCGATGGCGGGCGGATCGAGGTGGACGTGTGCAGGGAGGATGAGCGCGCCTGCATTTCCATCAGCGACAGTGGCCCCGGCATTCCGCCGGAACATCGGCTGGCGGTGTTTGAGCAGTTTCATCGGCTGGATAGTCAGGAGCGTAAGGGAACGGGCCTCGGTCTTGCCATTGTTGCGGGTGTTTCCACCCGTCTGGGCATGGATATTCGAATGCAAACGCCGCACTGGGGGCATGGATTGCGCATTGATTTTCTGTTTTCAGGGGCTTTGCTCAGTGACAGACAACGCCGACAGGACGCCCTCAAATATGCTGGCGTATCCCGTCTGGATGAGAGTGTATCAGGTTCAGAGTGAACCACATTACACGACACACATGTTTTGATGGGCTCTGTTGCAAAAATTCCAGCTGGCACTGAAAGTCCCTCGTCCTCTGCTGTCAAGCAGCCTGATCTTCGAGATTCTGGGCAAGCAGAGCTACCGCTTCCGTTAATGCGCTTGGTCCGATGCCAAATGCCCTTTCAACGATACGGACTTCTCCGCGAATGTCTTTTGTCAGGTTGAAAATATTGGCCTGCCCCTTGCGTAAGGCCCGCATAACCTCGAAACCTTTGATCGTCGCATAGGCCGTCTTCAACGTTTTGAACCCTCTGACAGGTTTGATCAATTGCTTCAGCTTGCCATGATCGGCCTCAACGACATTGTTCAGATACTTGACCTGCCGATGCACAAGGTCATCGGGACATTTCCCTTCGGCCTTCAGTTGCGTGATGGCAATCCCATAGGTCGGCGCTTTGTCTGTGTTGATGACTGTCGGCTTTTCCCAGTCTTTCAGGCCGTTCAAGGCCTTGCCAAGGAAGCGTTTGGCCGCCTTGGCATTGCGTGTCGGTGAAAGATAAAAGTCGATGGTGTTGCCGAATTTGTCGACGGCCCGGTAAAGATATGTCCATTGTCCCCGGACTTTCACATAGGTCTCATCGACGCGCCAGCTCGTTGACTGCGGTCGGCGCCAATGCCAACGCAGTCGTTTTTCGATTTCTGGCGCATATTTCTGGACCCAACGATATATCGTGGAATGATCAACAAGGACGCCCCGTTCGCCCATCATCTCTTCAAGATCGCGGTAGCTAATCCCATAGCGGCAATACCACCGCACCGCCCACAAAATCACGTCACCCTGAAAATGCCGCCACTTGAAATCGCTCATAAAAAATCTCGCTAAAAATTCTCAGCGCTCTTTCCGACATCATCCGAGTTTTTGCAACAGAGCC
>CAJYRE010000345.1 GCA_913776675.1 Rhizobiaceae bacterium | reverse complement strand
GATTTTCCCGATCCGGAGCGGCCCAGAAGGCCAACAATCTCACCTTCCTTGATGGTCAGATCAACATTTTCCAGAACCACAACATCCGTGCCACTGCCCTTGGGAAAGGAGCGGCAGACCTGATGAATGTTAACAAGCGGAGCCTTTGCGGAGAGATCAAGCATGGGAGCGATCTTTCAAGGTAAGAGTGTTCAGACAGCGATGAAGAGTGACGATAAAGCTTGCAGCCATCAGTTCACCCGCAGGCGGCGTTCACCCAACTCATAGAGCGGACGCCAGAACAGACGGTTGAACAGGGTAACAAAGGTACACATCACGATAATGCCCAGCACCACGCGGGGGAAATCACCCGCCGTTGTGGCATTGGCGATATAGGAGCCAAGCCCCGGCGTGGAGAGCTGTGTGGTGCCCCAGCTTGCCACTTCGGCCACGATGCTGGCATTCCATGAGCCACCGGACGCCGTAATGCCGCCCGTGACATAATAAGGAAACACGCCGGGCAGAACCACTTTGAACCACCAGCGCCAGCCTTTGATGTGGAAGCTGCGGGCCGCCTCTTTCAAATCACCCGGAAAGGCCGAGGCCCCGGCAATGACGTTGAACAGAATATACCATTGTGTGCCGAGGATCATCAGCGGGCTGAGCCATATATCGGCATTCAGGCCAAACCGCACAATCATCACCACAAACACCGGAAAGGCCAGATTGGCGGGAAAAGCCGCCAGAAACTGTGCCAAAGGCTGTACTCTTTCCGCTAGCTTGGGCCGCAGGCCAATCCACACGCCAATCGGCACCCAGATGAGCGTGGCCAGTGTGATCAACACGATAACGCGCAGCAGCGTGATCAAGCCATCCAAGAACGCCGTGCCGACATCGGACCAACCAATCGTTCCCCGCAGGTAATTATAGCTGGCATAGGCGGCAAACATCGCGCCCAAAAAGATCAGTGAAACCCAGATCCGGTCAATCGTCACCGACGGCTTGGACTGCACCGTGGCGGATTTCATCATCGGCAAGGATGGAAAGCGAATGTTCCAGACCAGACGCATCAACCAGCCAACTGGCGCGGTCAAAAGGCGGATCACCCGCGCACGCCGCAGCAGATCCAGCATCCACGAGCGTGGGCCGGGGCCGGATGAGGTGGTTTCAAAACGAAACTTGTCGGCCCATGCCACCAGCGGTCGGAACAGAAACTGGTCGTAAATGATGATCACAGCCAACATGGCCGCAATAGCATAGCCGATGGCAGCAATATTCTGCTGCTTGATGGCCAGCGCCACATAAGATCCCACGCCCGGCAATGTCACCGTGGTATCGCCCACCGTAATCGCCTCGGACGCCACAACGAAAAACCAGCCGCCCGACATGGACATCATCGCATTCCACACCAGACCAGGCATGGCAAACGGCACATCAAGCCGCCAGAAACGCTGCCAGCCGCTCAGGTGAAAGCTGCTGGACACTTCTTCCAGATCACGTGGCTGACTGCGCATGGACTGATACATGCTGAACGTCATGTTCCAGGCCTGACTGGTGAAGATGGCAAAAACAGAAGCCAGTTCCGCCCCCAGCACCCGGCCGGGAAACAGGTTGAGGAAAAATGTCACCGTAAAGGTGAGAAATCCAAGAATGGGGACCGATTGCAAAATGTCCAGAATCGGAATCATCACCATCTCAGCGCGGCGGCTTCTGGCAGCAATCGTTGCAAAAATGAAGGTGAAGATCAGCGAAAACACAATGGCCGCCAGCATGCGCAGCATGGTGCGCACGGCATAAATCGGCAGATTGGCCGGATCGAGAGACAGTGGCGCAATATCCAGCGCCGTGAGCGGCTCTGTGGTCACATCTGCGCCATAGGCGATAAGAACGATGACCCCGACCACCAAAAGCAGAGCCATCACATTCCAGAGGCTGAGCAGAAGAGACTGGCGGACCGCAAGCGGTGCGTGTTTGGGAGATGCCATAATGAAGCCCTTCGGCAAGAGAAGGAAATGAAGCCAGTTTGGGTGTGGAACGATCTGAAGAACCCCGTTATCACCCCCAAACGGCTTAGCGTCAAATATGCGACAACATCATGACAGACCTTGGCTAAGGTCAAGAGAAAATTGCCATATTTCATCTTGTTTGCCAGATTGAGGCGAGCTTTTATATTGCAGCAACCAAGAATACAGACATCGTCACCTTCCTGTTGACAGAGGCCCTTACAAACACGTAAGCAGGACAGACGGCAATGGATTCTGCCGGGCGCAAAGCCGAACCGCCTCCCCGATGGGGCCGATGATTCCTACTCGACGCACAAACGCGAAAGGGTAGAGCTTTGCCAAAAATTCAGAACCAATCTTCTTCTTTTGTTATCTCGATCATGTGGAGCGCATCCTGATGATGGCGTTTAAAAATTTTGCGGCAACGCATGTTCTGCGTTTGCGCAACCTTGCACAATGGACCCTTTTGCTGATCATCATGGCCGCTCTGGTGGGATCACTGGTGGCCCTGTTTTTATGGGGGCTGGATCGGGCAACCCATGCCCGTTTCGAATTTCCATGGCTGATCTATTGTATGCCCGCGGCTGGATTTCTCATGGTGTTTGCCTATCAGAAATTCGGAACCTCCGTTGAAGCGGGCAACAATCTGATCATTGATCAGATTCACCAGCCGGGTGGCGGTGTGCCGTTGCGCATGAGATCGGAAGAGCGTCGTGTAGGGAAAGAGTGTTACAGGTCGTGTA
>CAJYRE010000344.1 GCA_913776675.1 Rhizobiaceae bacterium | reverse complement strand
TGCCCGTTAGCGCAACAAGGCTCTGCAAATGTTGCCACGCCATCACGCCGAAGATAGCGAAAAAGACGCGAGGCTATGCCCGGTGGGGTGATGTACTCGTCATGCTGACGACGGGGGAAGTTGGAGTAGGCCGACATTATGCGACCTCACGCTCGTAGGCCGCGTCCATCGCCGCAAAATGCTTTTCCTCAAGCTCCGCATAATAAGCGGCAGCCTCAACCGATGGTGACATCACGCAACGGCAAACCGAGCAGCAGTCTGGATAGAAGGAGAGCGTTTCGGTGTGACCGCAATCGGAACAAGTGTAGGAGTGCCCAAAAGATTTTGCGTTGCGCATTTTATCTCCACAATGTTTAGTTGCCGATCTTGGTACATTATGCACCAAAACACGTCAACCAAAAATATGGTGCTTTACGCACCATATTTTCTCATGTGGCTATTCAAGTAAAATCACTTGTGACGAATCAGACCATCGAAATGCAAATGACACCCTGATGCAAAACTTCATCGCCGCCTGGCGTAAATACCGGAATATGGGCCAGAAAGAGCTGGCAGCTCGATCAACGCTTTCACGTCAAACAATCTCCAACATTGAGCGAGAACGACGAGGATTTTCTTCAGAAGTCCTTTTGTCGATTGCTAATGCACTCGGTTGCCATCCGCATCAACTTATAGGGAAAAGCATATTTAATGATCCTCGGCCAACGGCACATCACCTTCGGCAACGATCAGAGATATTGGCGTCGCTTGCGTTGCTGCTGGAGCGCTATCCTCAAAGATTGCCACTAGCAATTCAGGTTGTCGCGCGACTTGCTGACCATAATTACATGTCTCGAAATGGTGACATGTGAGGCATGCCAAAACCACATTTGTAGCATTCGCATAATGGCTCGACATTGTGTCCAGCCTATCGAGAATGGGCGTGACATCTCCAGTCAAATTGCACTTCTCCCCTACGAAATCCAATTAAATTGTAGGGGGCAATCATTAATTTAGATGTATCTAAATATGGAGAAAATTTATAACCTGAAGTTATATTTTTTGTATTCCTGATTTTTTAAGTTTCAACATTTCTGGGCAATTACAGCTTTTTCTCAAGCCAACCAAATATTGCAATTTTGTGGCAACACAAAGATTTACGCTTGCATATGCAATCCAATTTCCCAATTTTAAGGGCCAGAACATGCAGGTAATAGAAAAAATGCTGACAAGACGAAATTTATTAATCGCAGCGCCGATCGCTGGGGCCGGAACGCAACTCGCCATCACAAAAGCTAAAAGCAACACATTGGAAGAGTGTCATGCTGCCGCTGCAATACTTGCGAAGGCGATGACTGCACATTTCGGCGGGGATTGGCATTTTTTGCTCAACGAAAGAACAGGGACAGTCCATATTCTCCAGCAGCCTGCAAAGATGGCGTGAGCGCTGATATTGTCCGGTGGAGATGTCGCTTTTGATCGGTCAGCAGGCGATCCGCCCAGACATGCTCAATGTGTATGAGCACTCAGCATCTGGGCCATGATAACTCCCGCCTTTGCTCAAGGTCGCCGACAAAATCACCAACCCTAAGAATATGGCTATGGCCAATGTTGCTATTGGGTTTTCTAACAGACTATCCAAGAGCAAGATAATGGCGAATATAAGCAAAAGGATAACAGGAATTGATGCAATGGTGATAATAACAAAACCAATAGGCGCATTAATGCCGAATATTGCGGCAGCAGAAAATGCGATGACAGGCATTATCGGCAAGAGGCCACCCAAAAACCAGCCTCTAGTCAGCCAAGGCATTTTACCGAGCACGTAGTCGAGCGCGTCTCTTTTTTCGGGATCTTCATCCTTCGCCATTATATAATTTTTCCAAAATGATTAAATAATATTAAGCAGTTCTCAATCGAATAACAGCATCAATAGCGCTTCGAACATAGATCAATTCATCGTGGGTCAAATATTTGATCATGTCAGCAATGGCCATTTGCGCATCGGCGTCTGATGGGCTTCTCTGCAAGAGATCGGCTATGCTGCAACTATAAATCCCGGCCATAGCTTCAAGATGTTGTTGCGAATAGGGTGATAGACAATTTTCAATCATGGACAGGACAGATAGTTCCAGCCCCAGTTTTGACGCTGCATCTTCTATTGATAGACCTGCGTGTGTGCGCCAGGCCTTGAGATAATGCCTACCAAGATCAACCGCTGCTTCGGTGCCGCCCTCTGCGTCTATATCGTTGGGTGATCCTGTGCCGAAATACAACCACTGCAAAGACACGCCAAACGCTTTGGCATACTCTTTAGCCTCTACCGGGCCAAATCCATTTTTCCCGGCATCGTGCGCTTTGTATGTGTTGAAGTTCCAACCGAACTTTTTTGAGACAGCCCAAACCCCTCCCAAGCCAGAATTGATTCTGGCCTGTTTCAGCCGATCAGCTCTGGCAGCACGTTCCGCAATATCTTGATAACTTTTCATGGTGCAAAACGTACCCTTGCGAATTGGTGCAAGTAAGACCAATTTTCGATTGACTGCGACTTGGTGCAAATGGTACCAAACGCACCATGGATCACGCTGAAATCATCGACCGATGGCCGTCGCTCTCCACCTTCTCGGAGGAGATCGGTGTCCCGTACCAAGCAACTCGTGCAATGCGCCGCCGCGATTCGATTCCCTGCCGCTATTGGCTGCGGGTTGAAGAGGCAGCGCAACGTCGGGGTTTTGCCAACGTCACCTTGCGCGCATTGGCGACAGGGGCAGCGTCCGTAAAGACCACTCCGAACGAAGGGAACCTTCATGACAAGCTCGACTGCCAAGCTCATTCCGTTTCCCAAGAGCAATCTCATTCGGTTCCCTCTTGCCGACCGTACCCCTGATGTCGGCAACACCGGGCCAGCGGATCACCCAAGCACTGCTGGCCCACCCCCTTCCTTCTGCCTCAATGGCCACGCCCATGGTGTGAAAGCACCTGTGCATGGTCGCTTCGCTCTCCTGAAACTCGGTCTGTGGGCCATGATCTTGCCCCCAGGTGTCCGCAACAATACGCTGAGGCGTTTGATTGCCTCACAGACCGAAGCCCCTTTGGTGTTTGACGCCGCTGGGTTAAGCGAAGGACGTGCCGATTATGGCGCGACGAACAGGCAGATGTCTGCCGAACGTCTCCGGCAATGCGCTGGTAGGCGTTCGGCAGAACACGATGTTGATGCCGTCTTGTCGTACTTGCGGCAAATGTATCCAACCCAGACCTATCACAACATTGCCGCAGATACCGGGATTCCCTCTGGGACCATCGAAAACTGGTTCATGCGCAAAGCCAAACCATCAGCTTCGCATTTTGCGGCTTTGGTGGCTTTCTATGGCCCGCAATTCCTTGCTGCGGTTTTGACCGTGAAGCCGGAGTGGGTGGAGCGGGCTGCAAAATACGAGCGGGCGTTAGCCATTGATCGGTGTATCGAGGATTTGCGGCGCGAGAAAGAGG
>CAJYRE010000343.1 GCA_913776675.1 Rhizobiaceae bacterium | reverse complement strand
AGCGGGGACTGAACGTGATCGAAGTCTCTACTATTAGTGGCCACAGGGAAGTGCGTATGCTTCGCCGCTACTCACACCTCTCTGCCGACGATCTCGTGGCTCGGCTTGGCTGAGCCAGCCAAGGTGAAATACGCGCAGAGAGACGTTGTCAAAAGTTGTCATATCAATCTGTGGATGTCCTCTGGCGTCAACTTTTTGGGCTTTGTATCTCCGAATGTGTCAACCTAATGCCCGATAAAGCGGCCAAAAGAGTGCGGTTTTGAGCGCTAAGTTGACAGATGTTTACATAAAGTTGTCGCTTTCTGCCCGTTTCGTTGGTTTTTCGCAAAACGTCAACTTCAGTCATCACTCATATTATTCAGGTTGCAAGCACATTGAAGCTGTCGATAACGCCCACTTCAATTGTTGCGGCAGATCTGAACCATCACTCATGGCGAGAACACAGGCGTCGCCCCAAACGCCTTGTGGGATAGTGGCAAAAACGTTTCCAGCGCGGTCACAACAGAGTGCTGCCAACTGAGCCGTCACTGTCTGAATCTTGCACGCGCGAGAGCTGAAGCTGCCACAAATGCATAAATGATAAGGCTGGTGAGCGCTTGAGGGACGATCACGCTACCTCTGAAGTTTGGACGCTTCCGCATTGTCGATTAAAGCCTGGTCGTCCCAATCCTCCTATGCCGGTGATCCCTCCACCGCGTCAAATGGAACACGAGGTCCTAGACGCCGTCAACAAGAGCGATGGGGATGGGTTTTGGGTTCACAGATGTCCGAGAGCGGATCCTCCCATGTCGCAGCGGCTGACGTAGCGCTTATCGACGAGGTCGGCTCAGATGCGTTAAGCCACACTCGTTCTCCGTCCACGCTGAACCGAGAGTAGGATAGCGATCCGGTGACAGTTTCTCTGAGCCGGAGCTGTCACGATTCATGTCTTTTCTCCCTATATGATAATACTTATCAATAATATCTAATAGGACAAAAAAGCGACAAAGCGTGACAGTGACCAATTCTGCGCTCCGGCATACCTTTCGCTATAAAGCAGGTAAGTGAAAGGAGCTTCAAATGCATGATACAGAAAATAGCATAACCCTCGCGGCTGAGACGGGCGGCAGCGTCACCCACAAAAAGTATGTTGAAGGCGCACCGATGGAGCTCTTAATCCGACACTGGCGTGCGAGCCGTTCGGAAGATGTCCACCGGAAGGTTGCAGCACGCTCCGCAGCCATCTCTCGGCTCAAGTATCGGGTGGAGCGCGCAGCAGAAGGTAAAACCGTGCGGCCGTATAACTTTCACAAGCACGAGCCGCAACAGCCTTATGAAACCCATCAGGACTACGAGAAGCGACTTCGACGCGACCGGGCAAGGAAGACGCGTGGCGTTGATGCAGAAACGGTTCGTTCCTGGACAGATCTGTCATCAATGTCGTCGGAGGAGAAACTGCGGCACAAGCGCAAGCTGGCAAACAATAGGAAGGCAAGGAGCCGCAAGCGGTCCTCGATGCCGAACGAAAATGAGCTGCACGCCATAGAAGAAGCGTTGAGGGATTTTGACACTGAGCGGGGGATGTTTTGAGATGACGAGCAAGTTGAGCCCGGAATTGAAAAACAGGATCGCCGCGCTGGTTCAAGTCGCTCGTCAGCGAGAGCTTGATCTTCTTGATATGCTCAGGAAGAGCGACCGCGAAGACCCAACGCCGTCGAAGCCTCGGATTCGTGTCAAGGCTGTCAGTTATCGCTGGATTGTGCCAGCGAAGGCGCAAGACGTTAAGCATTTCGAATAGCCGATAGAGAGACTCCCAGACACGCGCAGCAGATTTTCCGCTGTCTGACATCGATCAGCAGCTCAGAGCCAACCACTGAGCTTGCCAGAGTCAACCAGACGCTGTTCCGTAGCTGGCCTAGATCACTAACATGGACGTGTTCCAAAGCAAGCGGTCAATCATTTGATCAGAGGTTGCGCTGGAATCGACTCCGTTTGCGGGTTAAGACCGTGCCAAAGCACATGCAATGGGTGGTTCGTGGATCAGATTACCAATATCGAAAAACGGCTCTGGAGTTCGGCAGATACGCTGCGGGCAAATTCCAATTTCGCCAGCAACGAATATTTCATGCCCGTCATGGGCCTTATTTTCCTGCGCCATGCCTATTCGCGGTTCCTGAAGGTGCGGGCCGAGATTATCCCGACGCTTCCCAGCCGGGGCGGCGTGGTGCGCGAACTGACCAAGGAAGATTTCTCCCGTCGTGGTTCGATCTATCTTCGGCCTGCGGCGCAGTTTGAAACACTGGTTGGCCTGCCGGAAGGTGAGAGTGCGGCAGAAGCCCTGATTGCTGCCATGGAAAGCATTGAAGCGGACTATGAGACGTTGAAAGGCCTGCTTCCCAAACAGGAATATGCAGAGCTTGATGATGATGTGCTGCGCCAGGTGCTGCGCATTTTCAATGATCCGGCGCTGCAAAAGGCTGATGGCGATGTTTTTGGTCGCATCTACGAATATTTTCTCACCCAGTTTGCCGACCAGAAGGCGCATGACAACGGCGAATTCTTCACCCCGGTCAGCATTGTCGAAACCATCGTCAACGTCATTGAACCCACCCGTGGCAAGGTGATTGATCCGGCCTGCGGCTCAGGCGGCATGTTCGTGCAGTCTGCGCATTTCGTGGAATCCATGAAGGCTAATCCCAATGAGCGGCTAACCTTCTATGGCATGGAAAAGAACCCGACGACCATTCGGCTGGCCAAGATGAACCTCGCCGTCCATGGGCTGGAGGGCGATATTCAAAAAGCGATCAGCTATTACGAAGACCCGCACCAAGACCACGGCCCGTTTGATTATGTGATGGCCAACCCGCCCTTCAACGTTGATGAAATCGACGCGGAAAAGATCAAGGACGACAAGCGCCTGTCCTTCGGTCTGCCCGGCGTCAACAAAACAGGCAAGGTGTCGAACGGCAATTATATCTGGATGTCGTTCTTCCATTCCTATCTGTCGCCGCGCGGGCGGGCGGGCATTGTCATGTCGTCGCAAACCTCTTCTGCCGGAGGTAAAGAGGCGGAGGTGCGTCAGGCATTGGTGAAGACTGGCGATGTGGACATCATGCTCGCCATCCGGGGCAATTTTTTCTACACCCGAACGGTGCCTTGCGAGCTGTGGTTTTTTGACAAGGCCAAGCCGGAGCATCTGCGCAACAAAGTGCTGATGATCGATGCGCGGCATGTGTTCCGCAAGGTCACACGCAAGGTCTATGATTTTTCACCAGAGCAGATGCGCAACCTCACCGCCATCACCTGGCTTTATCGTGGCCAGTCAGAGCGTTTCACAGCACTTGTGCAGGATTATCTGGAAACGGCGCGGTTTGAGGCCACGTCTGCGGATTTCAGCACCCTGCTCGACACTGTGGATGAGGCCGTCGCCTTCTTCACTGTCCATGTTGGCGCAGAATCCCCCACTGAGGCCGCGAAGCGGCTGCGGGCCGATTGTGATGCTTTCACCCTTGCTGCGGCAAAGCTGATGGCCGCTCCCGCCGAGATTGCCGCCTTGAATGATCGGCTGACAACCATGCAGCCAGTGGGCGACAAGGCCAAGACACTGATCAAGGACATCGACGCGCTAACAAAACTGCTGCAAAAGGCACAAGAGGCGCTGACAGCCAAAGGCGAACAGCAGATTGCAGAGCAGACCAGCGAGGCAGCGACGAAGCGCGTGACGGCAGAGGTGCGCAAACTTGCATCCGAGGGCAAGAACCTGCTGTCAGCAATTGTGGATGCGCGCCTTGCCTCGACCGGCGATCCAGCGGTGCAACTGACTGTGACCGGCAGCCTGAAACGCTTCCGCTATTTCGAGAGCCAAGCCCACTGGCTGCTGTCGCGCTTTCCGCAAGGCGTGCTGTGCGATGTGCAGGGGCTGGTCAAGCTGGTCGATCACAATGACTTGGCCCAAACCGATTATAGCCTGACACCGGGGCGTTATGTTGGCGTGGCACTCGAAGTGGAAGATGACGAGTTCGATTTCGAGGAGGCGCTGCGCGACATTCATCTGGAACTGGACGGGCTGAACACCGAGGCGGCGGAACTGGCCGATGTAATCGCGAAGAATTTTGAAGAGTTGCTGGTATGAGTTGGCAGCAATCCACCTTGGGCGAATTGGTGAAAGGCTTCGGGGGCCTGATCCAGACTGGTCCGTTCGGCGCGCAGCTTAAGCAGTCAGAATACGCTGACGAGGGAGTTCCGGTAATCATGCCAACGGACATTTTCGATGGCAGGGTCACTATGACCAAGATAGCGCGCGTTCCAGAATCAACTGCTGCACGTCTTGCACGGCATAGGGTCAAGCCTGATACGATTGTCTTTCCCCGTCGCGGCGAAATCGCGAAACGCGCATATATCACCGAGGATCAATCGGGCTGGATCTGTGGAACAGGGTGTTTAAAAATTGAAGCCCCAGAGAGCGTCATTTTCCCCAAATTTCTTTACTA
>CAJYRE010000342.1 GCA_913776675.1 Rhizobiaceae bacterium | reverse complement strand
CGCGGTGATGCCAGCGTATGTGCCGAAATCCAGCGTCTGGCGGACGCGGGATTAGAGCCTTGGACGCAGGTTTGCACCCGGCTATCAGATTATCAAGCCTTGGCGCGCGACCTGCCACCGCATGATTTTTATGCCCGTATTCTCGGCCCCTTTGGTGGCCGACGCGCTTTTCTGGGACGTTTGGGAAGCGAAGTCAGCGATATTCTCGATGAATTCCTGACCTTTGCGCTCGCCCATGAGCAATCCGGCCTGCCGGGGCTGCAATCCTTCATCACCATGCTGGAGCAGGAAAGCCCCGAGGTGAAGCGCGAGCAGGATAAGGAGCGCAGTGAAGTGCGGGTGATGACCGTGCATGCCTCCAAGGGTCTGGAAGCACCGATTGTGTTTCTGGTCGATGATGGCTCCAAGGCCTTCAACCATAGCCATCTGCCCAAATTCCGCATGATTCCTTCTGAGGATGGCAGCATGGAGTTTCCCATCTGGGCTCCCGTCAAGGAGGTGGACAATGCTCTTGTCAGCGCCGATGTGGCCCGGCGCAAACAGGCCACCGAAGAAGAATACCGCCGCCTGCTCTATGTGGGCATGACGCGGGCCGCAGACCGGCTGGTGGTCTGTGGTTATCGTGGCAAAACTCCGCAAAGCGAGATCTGGCATGAGATGGTTACCACATCACTGGCACTGGATGAAAACAAATGCCGCCGACAGCAATTTTCAGGACCGGAAGGCGAATGGGAAGGGCTTCTGTGGCAAATAACCGGCACCCAGACCCGGTTTGAGCGGCATGTTGCTCAAAACACCAGCAAAACGCCCGAACCACTGCCGGACGCCTTGCTGCGCCCCGCCCCGCCACCCCCACGCCTGCCAAGGCCTTTGAGCCCTTCCGGGGCTGGCCTTGCCGTGGATGATGCCGAGGGCGATGTGATGCTTGCTTCGCCTTTGTTTGACAAAGGCCAGAATGCAGGACTTGCCTTGCAGCGTGGCCGGTTGGTTCACCGGATGTTGCAAATGCTGCCCGGCCTGCCAGCCGCAGAACGCATGACAGCCGCCCAGCGCTATGGAGAGCGCGCTGCCCGCTTTTGGCCTGCCCATGAGCGGCAACAGCTTGTGACCAGCGTGCTGGATATTCTGGCCCATCCCTTGCTGTCCGATGTGTTTAACCATCCGGCCCAGGCCGAGCTATCAATCATGGGAACCATCCGTCTTGGCCGCGAAATGCGCGCCGTTTCTGGCCGGATTGACCGGATGGCTGTGACTGACGAAAAAGTGATCCTCCTGGATTACAAGACCAACCGCCAGCCGCCACAGCGGCCTGAGGATGTGCCCTTTGCCCATACGGCCCAGTTGGCCATCTATCGGGAATTGTTGACAGCTCTTTATCCAGGAAAGCCGATAGAGTGTATGCTTGTCTACACCGAGGGGCCACATGTTGTGCATCTGACGGAGGAAGGAATGCGCCATGCGCTGCAAGCACTTCAGCCTGTTGCGTAAGATGTCATTGAAATCTGCCGAATATCCATCATATATGTGACAATAGAGTATTTCCAGGAAAAGTGCGTAGCGGTTTTCCGTCCGGAAATTCGGCAAACAAAGAGTTAGAGTATTTCTCTAAGGAGCAGCCAATGGCTACCGTAAAAGTTGACATGAACAATTTCGAAGCAGAAGTTCTGCAATCGGCAGAACCTGTTGTCGTGGATTTCTGGGCAGAATGGTGCGGCCCGTGCAAGATGATCGCCCCAAGCCTCGATGAAATCGCGGTTGAACTGGCAGGCAAAGTGAAGATCGCCAAGCTGAACATTGACGAAAACCCGGAACTGGCGGCCAAGTTTGGCGTGCGCTCCATTCCGACCCTTGCCATGTTCAAGGGCGGCGAAGTGGCCGACATCAAGGTGGGTGCATCGCCCAAGACCGCGCTGTCCAACTGGATTTCCAGCGCTGCCTAAGTCTTCGGAAAACATTGAATGCAAAAAGCCCGGTCAATGCCGGGCTTTTTTATGCGCTTTGATCGGAAACATTTCACACCGGCGGTGTGCCGTTATCAGCCAGAACATTGCCGACCAGATAGAGTGAGCCACCAATCAGAATGCGTGGCGGTATATCGCTGGCATCCAGCCGTTCCCGAATGGCCTCCAGCGCCTCGGTCACGGAAGATACCGGCGTGGCTGAAATGCCGGCATCATAGGCCACAGTTGCCAGAGCAACCGGGTCGAGGGCGGCTTCGGTTCCGCGAATCGGCACCGTAAACACATGCACGGCCAGACCTTCAAAGGCTTTGAAAAAGCCATGCGGCTCCTTGGTGTTGAGCATGCCGATAATCAGATAAAGACGGCGCGGCTGACGCTCTTCAAAGCCTGCCATGGCCTCGGCAATCACCTCGCCCGCACCGGGATTATGGCCGCCATCCACCCAGATTTCAGCACCTTTCGGGGCATGCTCAACCAGCAAGCCATCGCTGAGCCGTTGCAGGCGACCGGGCCATTCCACACGGGTCATGGCAGCATCGGCCATGGCTTGCGTAACGCTAAAGCCAGCGGCCCGCACGGCCCGAATGGCGGCGGCGGCATTGGCATATTGGTGACGACCCGGCAATCTGGGCAGAGACAAGTCCATCAGACCCGTCTCATCCTGATAAACCAACCGGCCATGCTCTTCAAACGCCAGAAAATCCTGACCAAACACCGCAAGCGGACCACCGAGGCGCTCCGCCGTTTCAATCAACGTTTCGCGGGCCGCGTCAAATTCCTGATGGCCAATCACCACCGGACAGTTTTTCTTCATGATCCCGGCTTTTTCAGCGGCAATCAGCTCAACCCGATCGCCCAAATAGGCCTGATGATCGAAGGAAATCGGCATAATGGCAGACACGGCAGGCGTCTCCACCACATTGGTGCAATCCAGCCGCCCACCCATGCCCACTTCCAGAATCACCACATCGGCAGGGATCTCGGAAAACAGCACAAAGGCCGCAGCGGTGAGAATTTCAAACACTGTAATGGCCTGACCATCATTGGCCTTGGCAACACGACGCAAGGCATCGGCCAGCACGGCGTCCTCCACCAAAGCGCCGCGCTCGCCCTTGCGACCAATGCGGTAACGCTCGTGCCAATTGACCAGATGCGGTGAGGTGTGAACATGCACGGCAAGCCCGGCCTGCTCCAACAGCACGCGGGAAAAAGCAGTGAAAGAGCCTTTGCCATTGGTGCCCGCCACATGGATCACCGGCGGCAATTTATCCTGCGGATTGCCCAGCACCGCCAAAAGGCGGCGCATGCGCCCAAGGGTCATATCAAAACCCTTGGGATGCAGGCTCATCAACTCGTTTATAACCTGTTCGGCCTGGCTTGTGGTGATGTCTGTCATGGAAATTCCGAGGCTTACAGGTGGTATAGAGCATTTCCAGGAAAAGTGTTTAGCGGTTTTCCGTTCGGAAATGCGTCAGAACAAAGGGTTAGAGCGTTTCAGTGTTTGAGTGAAACGCTCTAGAGATCAGGCAGAAACCGACCGCGAAGCGTCGATAACCGATATGGGGTTCTTATCCGTATTTGCGGGCTTCTTGGTCATGATTTTCAAAACACGGGCAAGTGTTTCGGGAATGTCATGACGCTTGACCACCATGTCCACCATGCCATGTTCCAGCAGGTATTCCGATGTCTGGAAGCCTTCGGGCAGCTTTTCGCGGATGGTCTGCTCAATCACGCGCTTGCCGGCAAAGCAGATTTCCGCACCCGGCTCAGCCATGTGCAAATCACCCAGCATGGCATAGGACGCGGTCACGCCGCCGGTTGTCGGGTTGGTCAGCACCACGATGTAAGGCTGACCCGCTTCTTTCAGCATGTTGACGGCAACCGTGGTGCGCGGCAACTGCATGAGCGACAAAATGCCTTCCTGCATACGGGCACCCCCAGAGGCCGGGAACATCACCAGCGGGCATTTTTCCGCAATGGCGCGTTCAAACGCCTTGACGATGGCCTCACCTGCCGCAATGCCCAAGGAGCCGCCCATGAAATTGAATTCATGCACAACAGCCACCAGCTTCAAACCCTGAACGGTGCCAACACCGGCGACAATCGTGTCTTCCTGCTCAGTTTTGGTGCGGCTGTCTTTCAGACGATCCGTGTATTTCTTGGAATCGCGGAACTTCAGCGGGTCCTGTGCCACCTTCGGCTGGACCAACGCCTCATAGGTGCCGCCATCAAACAGATCGGTCAGACGGGCCTTGGCTGGCATTTTCATATGGTAGCCAGAAGCGGGAATAACCCATTTGTTATTCTCCAGATCCTTATGGAACACCATTTCCCCGGTTTCCGGGCACTTGATCCAGAGGTTTTCGGGCACATCGCGGCGGCCCAACATGGAATTGATGCGCGGACGAACGTAATTTGTAAGCCAATTCACTGAAAATACTCCTGGCTGGCACAATTCTCCGGCACAAACCTGTTTTCCCGGTTTTGAATTGCTTTAAATCTATAATGTGGAGGCTGGCAAGAGCGCCCGCCTCCACGGCAATAGCCCAGTGTAGAAGGACTATTCGGCGGCGGCAAGACGGGCTGCATGCACTCCGCTTGCCAGGCCGCGCACCAGTGTTACCACGGATTGCACGGTATCTGCTGTTGCCTGTCCATCCTTGTTCAGACTCAAAGCCACCTGATTGACAATGGCGGTTCCCACCACAACGCCATCCGCATTGGCTCCAATCAGCCGGGCGTGTTCTGCGGTTTTCACACCAAAGCCAACGCAAATGGGCAGATCGGTATGGTTCTTGATACGCTGGACGGCACCGGCCACTTTGGAAGGATCCGGCAGGGCCGATCCGGTGATGCCATTCATGGAGACATAATAGACGAAACCGGAGGTGTTTTGCAGCACCTTCGGCAAGCGCTTTTCATCGGTGGTTGGCGTGGCCAGACGGATGAAATTGATGTCGCGCGAACGGGCCGGAATGCACAGTTCATCATCCATTTCCGGTGGCAGATCGACAACGATCAGGCCATCAATGCCGGCTTCGAGTGCATCATCCAGAAAAGTCTCGACGCCGTAAATGTAGATGGGATTGTAATAGCCCATCAGCACAATCGGCGTATCCTGATCCTGCTCACGGAATTTGCGGGCCATCTCCAGCGTCTTGCGCAGGGTTTGTCCGCCTTTCAGCGAACGCTGCCCTGCCATCTGGATGGCCGGACCATCGGCCATCGGGTCTGAAAAAGGCATGCCCAGCTCAATCACATCAGAACCCGCCGCAGGCAGTGCCTTCATGATCGCAAGCGAGGTGTCAAAATCCGGATCGCCACCCATGAAATAGGTCACGAGGGCCGGACGCCCTTCCGCCTTCAGGTCGGCAAACCGCTTGTCCATACGCTGTGTCATATCACAACCCCATTCCCAAAATCTTGCCGACGGTGAAGATGTCCTTGTCACCACGACCGCAGAGATTCATCAGGATAATCTCATCCTTGCCCATTTTCGGAGCGCGCTTCACCACTTCAGCCAAGGCATGGCTTGGCTCCAGTGCCGGAATAATGCCTTCTGTGCGGGTCAAAAGCTGGAAGGCTTCCAGCGCTTCGGTATCCATGATCGGCACATATTCCACCCGGCCGGTATCTTTCAGCCAAGAATGCTCAGGCCCGATGCCGGGATAATCCAGACCGGCAGAGATGGAGTGGCCATCCTTGATCTGGCCATCCGTATCCTGAAGCAGATAGGTGCGATTGCCATGCAGAACGCCCGGAGAACCCGCGGTGAGCGACGCGCAATGCTCGTTGCCGTCCAGGCCCTTACCACCGGCTTCAACGCCGACAATGCGAACGCTCTTGTCATCCAGGAAAGGATGGAACAGGCCAATGGCATTGGAGCCGCCACCCACAGCCGCCACCAGCATATCGGGCAGACAGCCTTCTGCTTTCAGCATCTGTTCGCGGGCTTCCGCGCCAATCACCGATTGGAAATCCCGCACCATTTCCGGATAGGGATGCGGGCCAGCCGCCGTGCCGATCATGTAATAGGTGTCATCGACA
Organism: Rhizobiaceae bacterium; assembly: GCA_913776675.1. GTDB lineage: Bacteria > Pseudomonadota > Alphaproteobacteria > Rhizobiales > Rhizobiaceae > Allorhizobium. The sequence continues at coordinate 340 of CAJYRE010000342.1, read as the reverse complement.
TTGGTAACCCAATCGCGCAGCGCCTCGTTCATGGCATCTTTCAACGTGCCGTGACCGGAGGAAACGGGGCGCACTTCCGCCCCGAGAAGCTTCATACGGAACACGTTGGGAGCCTGACGCTCCACATCCGTTGCCCCCATATAGACAATGCACGGCAGACCAAAGCGGGCCGCCACCGTGGCAGAGGCCACACCATGCTGGCCAGCGCCGGTTTCGGCAATAATGCGGGTCTTGCCCATACGCTTGGCCAGCAGAATCTGACCGAGACAATTGTTGATCTTGTGGGAGCCGGTATGGTTCAGCTCATCGCGCTTGAAATAGATCTTGGCACCACCAAGCT
>CAJYRE010000341.1 GCA_913776675.1 Rhizobiaceae bacterium | reverse complement strand
GGTGGTGTTCACCGCCCTGCAACGGTTGATGATGGGCGGGATCATGGCAGGAGCCACCAAGGAATAATGGCTGTTTGCCGTTTGAAAACAACAAAGCCCGCAAAGCACCAAGCTTTGCGGGTTTTTGCATAGGTAAACGAGAGTTTTACGACGCAGAAATCGGCAGGCGCATTTCGCTGGGCAGATCCTGCGGTGAAAACAGCGCATTGTGAACCTGATTGAGCGCAATGGCGACGGCCCCCAGCAAGGTTGCTCGGGATTCCAGCGCGCTGGCCTGCACCACAATGGCGCGTTTCGTGCATCCGGGCAATGCGTCTTGAATAAACTGCACCATCAGCGGGTGTCGTCCCACTTTGCCGCCCAGAATGATCTTTTGGGGGTCCAGCATGGCATCGACAGACACAATCAGCAATGCTCCCAGCCGTGCGGTTTCGCGCACCGTATCCCGTGCCTTCGGCTCGCCTTTTTCGGCGCGTTCCAGAATATTGCGGGCTGTCAGCGTCGTATCAGAAGCACCATAGCGCTCGACAATGCCGCGCGCACTGATGGCGCATTCCAGCGCACCCCGTTCCAGACTTTCCGAATGATAGGGATCAGCGCCAAACGGCAGATAGGAAATTTCCCCCGCCGCCCCCTTAGCTCCGCGCATCAACTTGCCATTGACCAGAATGCCAAGACCAATCCCGGTACCAAGGGAAATCAGCGCCACCGTATCCAGACCAATGCCGCTGCCCTTCCAGTTTTCACCGATAACTGCGGCGTTGACATCGTTTTCCATGATGACATCGCATTGCAGCATTTCCTGCAAGGTCTTGAGGACATCCAGACTGCCGATTTGCGACATGTTGGGTGCCAGCGACAGGGTGCCGGTTTCGGGGTCCACAACGCCGGGCGTGGCCACCACGGCCAACAAAACCTTGTCGCGCTGAACCTTTGCTTTTTTCAGATGTGCATCCACCAGATGGCTCACATACAGCAGCAAATCCTTGCCCGCACGTCCATCGCATGGCATTTCAATCTCTTGCACAATGGTACCAACGATATTGACAATGGCAATGCGCACCGTGGTGGCACCCAGATCGATACCAATCACACAGCCCGCTTCCGGCACGACTTCATAGGTTACAGCACTGCGACCGACCTTGCCGGAGACCAGCCCTTTGGCGCGAACCCAGCCGGTTTCTTCCAGTGTGCGAATAACCTCTGACATGGTTTGTTTGGACAGGCCGGTTTTCTTGGCCAGATCGGCACGGGAGGTAGAGCCTTCATGCAGCAGGATTTCCATGGCAGCCCGCACTGAAATCTGGCGGAGCATGGGTGGTGTGCTGGTCCAGATATTCATAGGCATAGATCCCATTGTGTCCAAGGCGCAGAGAAGCACGCGCATCAACGCGATTCGTGCTGTGTGGAATATCGCATGTCAAATTTGGCGCTGCAAATAATTAGTTCGGTTGGTGAATTATGTCATCTTCTGGTTGTTTCGTCCATGGGGCAAACGTTTCTTTACCACTCCTGCAAGCGTGTATGCGTGCCGTCTTGCAGGTCTGAGTGGCTTGATCCGGATCAACATGCTGCACCTGACTTGGGACTAACATTTTCCTGTCTCCGGCGTTGACCTGACGTTGGCCGTGTCAGCCGGATCAAAAGCAAAGGATGACCCCATGGCTTACGCAACAACCAACCCTTATACGGGAGAGCAGCTTAAAACCTTTCCGGATGCGACCGACGCTGAGGTGGCCGCGGCCATTCAAGCGGCGGATGCAGCATTTCAACGCTGGCGTCAGGTGAGCTTTGCCGAGCGCGCCAAAATCATGCACGCAGCGGCAGAGATCCTGCGTCAGGAAACTGACGACTACGCCAAGCTGCTGACGCTGGAAATGGGCAAGATCATTGGTGAGGCCAGGGCGGAAGTGATGTTGTCGGCCGACATTTTTGATTATTACGCTATCAATGCAGAGCGTTTGTTGGCAGAAGAACCGTTGCCGGTTGCGGATATAGCCGAAGGGCGCGCCACATTGGTGCATGAGCCGCTGGGTGTTTTGCTGGCCATTGAGCCATGGAATTTCCCTTATTATCAGATTGCCCGGATTATTGCGCCGCAACTCTCCGCGGGCAACACGATGTTGCTGAAGCACGCCTCCAACGTTCCGCAATGTGCGGCGGCCTTTGAAAAATTGATGCTGAAGGCGGGTCTGCCCAAGGGTGGATTTACCAATCTTTACGCCACCCGCTCGCAAGTGGAAATGATCCTCAATGATCCGCGTGTTCATGGTGTGGCCCTGACCGGCTCGGAAGGGGCGGGGGCCATTGTGGCGGCGCAGGCGGGCAAGGCGCTGAAAAAATCCACCATGGAACTCGGCGGTGCCGATGCCTTCGTGGTGTTGGCGGATGCTGATCTGGAAAAAACCGTGAAATGGGCCGTGTTTGGCCGCCACTGGAATGGCGGGCAGGTTTGCGTGTCGTCCAAGCGGATGATTATTGCTGATGAGATTTATGATGATTTTCTCAGTCAGTATAAGGTGGGCGTCGCAGGGCTGAAAGCGGGCGATCCGTTTGATCCCGCAACCACTTTGGCTCCACTCTCCTCGCAAGGTGCGGCAGATGAAGTGAAACAGAAAATCCGCGAAGCGGTGGAACTGGGGGCAACGGCAGTGGAAGTTGGGCCGCCTGTGCCCAATCACGGGGCCTTTGTGCAGCCGACCATTCTCACC
>CAJYRE010000340.1 GCA_913776675.1 Rhizobiaceae bacterium | reverse complement strand
AAGCTGTTTGAGCTTTACACCAAAATGACAACGTCTGCCGGGACACGCAGCGGAAAGGCGGGCAAACGTTGATGACCAACATTATGCAGAGTGATCCGCGCAACCGCGCCATCATTGAGGATTTGCGCAAGCTTCCAGCGGAAACCCCTTGGGCTGAATTTAAGGAAAACAACAGTAATCCGGAGATCATCGGTAAACTGATTTCTGCGCTCTCCAATGCAGCGCGGTTGGCGGATCAGCATTTTGCCTATGTGGTTTGGGGCATCCGTAATGATGATCACGCCATTGTTGGCACCACGTTTGAACCCTCCAGCCAGATACAGAATAGCCAGCCTCTGGAGCTTTGGCTTGCACAGCGATTGCAGCCCAGCATTGATTTTCGGTTCGAGCCACTGGATATCGACGGCAAACGGCTGGTGTTGCTAACGATCCCCGCAGCCTCAACAGCTCCGGTTGAATTTGACCGGACCGCGTTTATTCGAATTGGCAGCGGAACACCACGCCTTTCAGACTTTCCAGAACGCTTGCGCACGCTCTGGACAAAATTGCAGCCTTACGCTTGGGAAACCGGGATTGCCACACAGTTTGTCACGGGTGACGACGTGTTGGCTTTGCTGGATTATGCCAGCTATTTTGAGCTGACCAATCAACCCCTCCCCGACAACCGCGCGGGTATCTTTGATAAACTTTTGGCTGACAGGCTGGTGCAGCCCGACGCGGGCGGGCATTGGAACATCACCAATCTTGGTGCGCTGTTATTTGCGAAACGGCTCAGCGATTTCTCGCCATCCATAGCCCGTAAAGCTGTTCGGTTTGTTGCCTATGGCGGAATGAGTCGCGCCGATACCGTGACCCACCGACACGATGTGCAAAAAGGATATGCCTCGGGCTTTCAAGGGCTTGTTGACTATATGGACGGCCTGTTGCCGCGCAACGAGCACATTGGCAAAGCGTTTAGAGAGGAGCATCCGCTCTACCCCTCGATTGCCATTCGTGAACTGGTGGCCAATGCACTCATTCATCAGGATATGACCGTAACAGGTGCCGGTCCATTGATTGAACTGTTTGAAGATCGCATGGAAATTACCAATCCGGGCAAGCCGTTGATAAGCCCGGAGCGATTCCTCGATTCGCCGCCGCGCTCACGCAATGAGGCACTGGCATCGCTGATGCGGCGCATGCGCCTTTGTGAGGAACAGGGAACTGGCATAGATAAAGTGATTGTTGCTGTTGAGTTGCACCAGCTGCCGCCACCAGATTTCAGAATGGAAGGTGACGCCGTTCGTGCGATTCTTTTCGCGCCTCGGCGCTTTGCTGAAATGACGCCAGATGAACGAATCAGAGCCTGCTATCAACATGCCGCTTTGAAATATGTGAGCGGTCAGCGTATGAAGAATTCTACGCTTTGCGAACGATTTGGGATTGACCCGCAAAACGCATCACAGGCATCAGTTGTTATTCGCCAAAGCTTGGAAGCAGGCTGATCCGCTCAGCCGATGCCTCACACCCACGTGCGGGGTACGTGCCGTTCTGGGCTTAAGGTTGAAGAAAGTTTTGATCGGGTTTTGATTACAAGGGCAACGGCATTGATTGCAATGAACCAATTCTGAATTTTATCAACATCTTACGACGCGTTTGTTTTCTTTTATGATCTTGATCGGGTTTTGATCCAGACTAGCAACACAACAAATCAACGAGTTAATCATGGCTGATCAAAAACGTGTTCCCTCTGTCTCTGTGACATACGCCCAAAATGGCAACTCGACCAAACCAAACGAGCTTGGCATGCGGCTGATGCAAGAGCGTGCCTATGAACGGCGGGGCGAGCAATATTTGTTGATCAAATCGCCGCCTGCGTCGGGCAAAAGCCGCGCTTTGATGTTTATTGCGCTGGATAAGCTGCACAATCAGGGCGTGAAGCAAGCAATTATCACCGTGCCGGAGAAATCCATTGGTTCAAGCTTTGCCGATGAGCCGCTTTCCAAATTTGGCTTTCCCTGGGATTGGCAAGTGGAGCCACAATGGAACCTGTGCAATGCGCCGGGGGGTGATGGCGGCAAGGCGGATTCTGTTGGTGCATTCCTCAACAGTGCGGATCGGGTTCTGGTCTGCCCGCACGCCACCTTTCGCAATGCGGTGGAAAAATTCGGCATCGAGGCCTTTGATGACCGGCTGATTGCCATTGATGAATTTCACCACGTTTCCGCCAATCCTGACAACAAGCTTGGTGCACATCTGGGCGCGTTAATCGGCCGTGATAAAGTTCACGTTGTCGCCATGACAGGCTCTTACTTTCGCGGCGATGCCGAAGCTGTGTTGATGCCGCAGGATGAGGCGAAATTTGATACTGTCACCTACACCTATTATGAACAGCTCAACGGTTACAAATATCTGAAATCGCTGGATATTGGCTATTATTTCTATTCCGGTGCCTATTCAGACGATATTTTGAAAGTCCTCGACCCGGATGAGAAGACCATCATTCATATCCCCTCTGTCAATTCCCGTGAAAGCACCAAGGATAAAATCCGCGAGGTGGAGCACATCATTGAGGAGCTGGGCGAGTGGCAAGGCTCTGATCCATCCACGGGATTTCAACTGGTGAAAACGCCGCAAGGGCGGATTTTGCGTATTGCCGATCTGGTGGATGATGATGCCGCCAAGCGTGAGAAGGTTTCGGCGGCCCTCAAAGACCCAACACAGAAGCAAAACCGTGACCATGTGGATATCATCATTGCGCTGGGCATGGCCAAGGAAGGGTTTGACTGGATCTGGTGCGAACATGCACTCACCGTTGGCTATCGTTCCAGCCTGACGGAAATTGTACAGATTATTGGCCGCGCCACCCGTGATGCGCCGGGCAAGGTGCGCGCGCGCTTCACCAATCTGATTGCAGAGCCAGATGCTTCAGAAGGTGCCGTCACCGAGGCTGTGAACGACACCCTGAAGGCCATTGCCGCCAGCCTTTTGATGGAGCAAGTCCTTGCTCCACGTTTCAACTTCACCTCCAAGCGTACCGATAGTGAGCCAATACCAGGGTTTGACTATGGCGACGGCGGGTATGACCCGAAAAAATGTAACGTTGGCTTCAATGAAGAAAATGGTGAGTTCCAGATTGAAATCAAAGGACTGACTGAACCAAAGAGCAAGGAAGCCAAGCGAATATGTCAGGAAGACTTGAATGAAGTAATCACGGCATTCGTCCAGGACAAGACAGCGATAGAACGCGGATTGTTCGATGAGGAGCTTGTGCCTGAAGAACTGACTCAGGTTCGCTTGGGCAAAATTATCAAAGATAGATATCCAGAGCTCGACGCCTCCGATCAGGAAGCCGTGCGCCAACATGCTATTGCTGCCTTGAACCTGACGCAGCAGGCAAAAGCCACCCTGAACCCAGAAGGTGCAGCACCGGGCAGTGGCAACACTGCCCTCATAGAAGGGGTTCGCAGAATCGCCATGGATGTGCGCGAGCTTGATATTGATTTGATAGACCGCATCAATCCATTCGGTGAAGCCTATGCTATTCTTGCCAACGCCATGACGGAAGAAAGCTTGAAGCAGGTTGCCGCAATTATTTCTGCGAAGAAAATCAAGCTTACCGCTGAGGAAGCCCGTGCACTTGCAAAACGCGCA
>CAJYRE010000339.1 GCA_913776675.1 Rhizobiaceae bacterium | reverse complement strand
CAGATGGGCCGGTTGAAAAAGGCTTCCAATTCCGGTTGCAGGTTTACCAAAGACCAGTCGCGCATGGGTTCCGGCGCATTGATGCCGCCGCCCTCAATGAAAAAGCCGGATAGGGCAAAGCCGATGCCAACAATTCGATCTATCGGCACGTGGTTGCGGCGCGTCATCCGCTCCAGCGCATCGCGCACTTCCAGCAGGGCGGTTTTGCGGTTGAGAGAGGGTTGGCGCAAAACCAGTTGCTCAACCGTGTGGCAAGCCAGATCCACCAGACAGATGGTGATGGAGTCAGTATTCACCGATATGCCCACCGAATAGGCGGCCTCGCGTTGCAATTCCAGCGTGGCGCTGGGCTGGCCGCGACCCCGGCGCACCACTTCACCTGTGCGCACAAGGCCGCGCTGCACGAGGCCCTCCACAATCCGATGCACGGATTGCTGCGCCAGATCCACATGGGTGGTCACATCGGAGCGCACAATGGGTTCCCGGCGACGAATGACATCCAGCACCCATCGTTCGCTAAAGCTCAAAGTGGGTTGCTTTGTATGCTCGCTTGGCGTTTCCCATTGCGCTGCATTATTATTACTATTCATGGATAAAAATACCAAATCATGCCGATTATTTTTCACTTCTCTTCATACAGGGCGGGAAGCACATTTTCCATGTAAAATAAGAGGTGCATGAAAATAATGAATTTTAATCTCATTGACAGAGGCATTTGATCGTCATAAAAATATTACACATAAAGAGTAATAAAAGTGCAGAAAATGCACTCTTCGGGAGACAATCATGAAACACCGGCTTATCTGGGGCCTTCTGGCGTCCACTTTTCTTGCCTTTGCATCCTGCGTCCATGCGCAAAGCCCTTTAAAGAATGAGGCTGAGGCGCTCTCCAAGGTCACGCGGGACAATTTTTATGATGTGGTTGTTCCTCTGGCCAAAGCCGAGGGCAAGGTGGTGATGTACAACTTCGCGGGCAGCTTTGGTGACACCTGGAATGAGGGGCTGATCAAGCCGTTTGAGAAAAAATATGGCATCAAGGTTGAGTATTCTGATGTGAAGGGCGATCAGGCCGATCAGCAGTTGATTGCCATTCAGAAAGCCGGGCAAAATGCCCCCGTGGATGCCTATTTTGATGGCGGTGGTGCCTATCCGGTTTTGTCCGGTGCAGGGGTGGTTGCCAATATCAATCTGGGGGCCATTCTGCCGAACCTTGCAACGGTGCCTGCTGAGTTCAAGGATATTGTTTTTGGTGTGAATGTTCATGGTTCTTACCCGATCGTTCATCGCAACCAGACGGCCATTGGCTACGACAGCGCCCAGCTTGCCGAAAAGGATGTGCCAAAGGATTTTGATGCGCTTCTCGCCTGGTCACAGGCGCACCCAAAGAAATTTGCGATCACGTCACCTGCCAAGGGCGGCTCCGGCAGCGGTTTTCTGCAATCGGTTGCCATGAATTACACCAAGGGTGCCTGCCATGATCGGCTGCTCGATTACACCAAATCGCAGGCTGAGAATGATGATTGGGCCATGTCTGATCCGTGCCTTCAGCCGGTCTGGGATTATTTCACCAAACTGCTGAAATCGGCCGAGTTGACCAATGGTAATGCCGATACCTTGAACCTGATCAACAACAAGCAAGCCGTGATGGGGACGGTGTGGGAAGATCAGGTGATGACGTTTGTGCGCTCCAGGCAATTGCCTGCCAGCTTCAAGCTGACCTTGCTGAAAAATGGTCAGGTGGGTAGCGGTGATGCCTTTTTCATCCCTTCCAATGCCACGCATCCGGCAGCGGCCATGCTGCTGATCAACGAAGCGTTTGGTATGGATTTTCAGGCCTTTAAAATGGAAACCAAGGCGTCGCGTTCACCACGAACGGATTTTGATGCCAGCAAGATTTCAGCAGAAACCCGCAGCTATCTGCTGCCGGCTTCAGTCTATCCCTCTCTATCGCTTCCGGCCAACTGGGTTGTAACCACATCTCTGGCCAAGGCGCTGGATGAGAAAGTGTTGTCCAGACTTTGAACAAGCCTGTGCCGCCCATTGTCCGAGATGTCGTCTGACATGGGCAATCGTGGCCGAAGCGGATTTCGGCCACGGTTTTCTCTCCGATAGAACTGGATATGACCATGGCCGAGCTTGAGCTGCGCGCGCTGACGAAATCGTTTGGCGATACCGTTACCCTGCATCCCACATCCCTTCAGGTTCGCACAGGTGAATTTGTCACCGTGCTGGGGCCTTCGGGCTGCGGAAAATCCACCCTGCTGCGTATTCTCATGGGCATCATGGAGGCCAGCGGTGGCGAAATTCACCTTGCTGGCAAACGAATTGACGCGCATCCGCCGGAAAAGCGCGACATTGCCATGGTGTTTCAATCCTACGCTCTGTTTCCGCATATGTCGGTGCGCAAGAATCTGGCTTTTGGTCTGAGAATGCGCAAAATTGCCAAGGATGAGCAGATGCGCCGCATTCAGCATGCGCTGGAGATCTGCAATCTCGAAGCGTATGTGGATCGCATGCCGCGTCAGCTTTCGGGTGGGCAGCAACAGCGTGTGGCGCTGGCGCGTGCCATTGTCATGCAGCCCAGCCTTTTGTTGTTTGATGAGCCACTTTCCAATCTGGATGCAAAACTGCGCGATAGTCTGCGCCATGATCTGATTGCTCTTCATCGCAAAACCGGTGCGACCAGTTTGTATGTCACGCATGATCAGGCCGAAGCCATGGCCATGTCAGACCGGATTGTGGTGATGAATGCCGGGCGCGTGGTGGAAATCGGTACGCCTGTTGAGCTGTATCGCAATCCGGCCCATGCGTTTACGGCAAGTTTTCTGGGACAAACCAATCTGATCCCCGTGAAAGCCTCCGGCGATAGCTGTGGCCTTCCCTGGGGCGGACAGGCTCAGCTCGACCGTGCCGCACAGGGTGACATGATGGTTTCCCTGCGCCCTGAAAATGTGCAGCTCACAGAAACCGCGAATGGTGTAGGGGAGGTGACTTCGGTTTCCTTCATGGGCGCCCAGGCACATTATATTGTCCGGATTGGCGGACGTGATCTGCACGCGGCACGCAGCGGTGCCGAGGCCATTTTAGACACCGGTGCGCGTGTTGATGTTGCGCCCATTGGCGCTTTGCGCCTTTTGCAAACCGATGGCATGGAGGCGAAACCGGCATGATGTCGCTGCATCAACGTCCACGCTTGCGCACTCTTCTGCTGCTGGCTCCCGGCATTGGCTTTCTGCTGGCACTGTTTGGCTTTCCTCTGCTGACAGCATTGTTCGGAAGCTTTGGTTTGATCGGCAAAGGATCAACCTTCACGCTGAAATATTACGATAAATTCTTCAGCAGCTATGTGATGTGGCGGGGGCTGACCACCTCCATCTATTACGGCGTTGCGCCTGTTGCTGTGACGCTGCTGCTGGCCATTGGGTTGGCCCTGTTGTTGCGGCGGCATTTTTGGGGTCGAAAACTGTTCAACGGGCTTTACAAAATCCCCATGGCGGTTCCCTCGATCATTGCCGCGCTGATGGTGCTGACGCTGTTTGAGCAAGGTGGTTTTGTGGAGCGCCTGCTGCTGCCATTCGGGATTCATCTGCCCAAAATGGTGCGCGATACCTGGGGTGTGGGCGTTATTCTGGCCACCACATGGAAGCAATTGCCTTTCATGACCCTTGTGATTACAGGCGCGTTTGCGGCAATCCCGGACGATATGCGTCATGCCTCCCGCTCATTGGGGGCGTCGCCTTTGTCTACGTTTTTTCTTGTTGAGCTGCCGTTGGCTATGCCGGGTATTACCGCTGCCATTCTGCTGACGCTGATTGGTTCCATGGGCTCTTTTGCCATACCAGACCTGATTGGCGCGCCAAATCCTTCGGCCTTGTCGGTGCTGATGGTACGCGCTTTTTCTGAAGGCAATATCGGCCAAGTCTATGCCATTGGCATGGTTCTGTCCGGCTTCGCCATCCTGGCGCTTCTCTCCTATTACGCGCTGACATCTGGCGCAGGCACACAAAAGGAGCGCACATCATGAGTGATCATGCTTTCTCTTCGCGTCGGGCGCTGAAAGAACAACGGCTTTGGGTGGCTGGCATGCTGTTTGCTGGGTTGGGCCTGTTTGTGGCGCTGCCAGTCTTGTTGATGGGTGTGTGGAGCCTCTCCGATGGGTGGAGCTTTCCCAATCTGTTGCCGCAAAGCTATACGCTGGACCGCTGGCATCAGATTCTGGATGGTGCAGGTCTGCTGCCCGCTTTGCTCAACAGCCTGACGATTTCGGTCTGCGTCACGGTTTTGACAGCGCTGATTGCCTTTCCAACCGCATGGGCCATGGCCAAATGCAACATTCCCGGCAAGCGGGCGCTGGAAATTTTCATTCTCGCTCCCACCATTATTCCCGGTATCGTCGTGGGCGTCAGTGTTGGGCAGGTGTTGCTGATCATCGGGTTGGCCTATTCCATTCCGGGCATCATTCTGGTGCAAACCATTGGCACACTGCCGTTGATGATCCGCCTGATGAGCGCATCGTTTGAAACCTTGCCGGATGAGCTGCTGCATGCGGCTCGCTCCCTCGGGGCCGGGACTGGCAGGGTATTCTGGCATATCGTGCTGCCGCTTTCCATTCCGGGCCTGATGGCCGGTGGGCTTTTGTCCTTTGTCAGCTCATTTGAGGAGTTCGACAAAACATTCATTGCCGGTGCGCCGGTGATCCAGACCTTGCCCATCAAGCTCTATACCTATCTCGATCCCTATGCGCTGCAATTTCCGTTGGCGGCCATTGTTTCGCTCATTCTGCTTTTGCCTGTGCTGATTGTTTTCATTCTGGCCGGACGCATCATGCGTGATGATGTGCTGGCAAGC
>CAJYRE010000338.1 GCA_913776675.1 Rhizobiaceae bacterium | reverse complement strand
CCCTCAATACGGCCATAGAAGAGGTGATAGATCGAATATCGCCAGAATTTTCCGAGGTTGCGCGCAACGCCAAGGATCTTGGTTCGTTTGCGGTATCCTGCCTGTTGCTGGCCACGCTGCTGTATGTTGGCTGGGTGGTGGTGTTTGCGGCAGGCTGAAACAGTTTGGGACGAAAAAATGAAACGACTGTTGCGTTTGATACTGATCATGATCATCACCGGTTCGGTGATTTTCGGCTGGCGCTGGTATACCTATGTGACCAATACCGAAACGCCCTATCAGGAGGTTGGCATTGACATCAACAGTCGCATGCCCGCTCCATTGAACAAATGGGGATGCGACCGGCTGCATGCAACATTCGGAAATGTACTGCCGCCCTTTGGCTGCCAAAGCGCAACCGATGCCCGTCAATGGCGATGAAAAACAATTAGTTTGGAAAAATTTCAAAGAGTGCCAAATAAGCCCTTGCACTCCAGAACAATCCGTTCTAAATGCCCGTCACCACACGCTTTTAAGTTATGGAATGGCCTCGTGGCGGAGTGGTTACGCAGAGGACTGCAAATCCTTGCACCCCGGTTCGATTCCGGGCGAGGCCTCCATTCCCTTCTTCAATCTTGAAAATTTTGAAAAAGACTGTTTCTACTTTTGGGCCGTTCGTCCAACGTTTTGTGTGCATTGGCAGAGATTTTGCAGTGCAACGGATGACATGGCTTGAAAGCTGCTCGCCAGCCGATTAAACACGAATGAAAATGTAACCCAGTGTGAGATGGGCAAAGATTATGATCGATTTCGAAGCAGCGCGCGCGAAGATGGTGGATGGCCAGATTCGGACCACGGATGTCACGTCCCATTCTGTTCTTTCGGCTTTTCTCTCGGTTCCGCGTGAAGCCTTTGTGCCGGACCATTTGAAGGCCGTGGCCTATGTGGATGAAGACCTGCAAATTGGCGCTGGCCGATACATCATGGACCCTTCACCGCTGGCCAAGCTGCTTCAGCTTGCAGAAATTACCAAGACAGACGTTGTGCTGGAAATCGGTGCTGGTACGGGCTATGTGTCCGCTCTGTTGGCGCGTTTGGCCGGTGCGGTCTATGCGCTCGAAAGCGATGCTGCGCTGGCGGATAAGGCCAAAGCGACATTGGCTAATCTGGGTGTTGAGAATGTCACCGTTGTGACCGGGGCCTTGCAGGGCGGCTATTCCGCCAAAGCGCCTTACGATCTGATTTTTATCGATGGTGCTGTTGAAGAAGTACCGGCTGCTCTGTTTTCGCAATTGCGCGAAGGTGGTCGCCTGATAACGGTGGTGGGTCAGGGCCATTCAGCCCGCGCCACCCTGTTTGTTAAAGCGGCCGGGGCTGTGTCGTCTACCTCCTTCTTCAACGCATCGGTTCGTCAGATTCCAGGCTTTCAAAAAGCGGCAGAATTTGTTTTCTGAGCTGTAAAACAGGATTTGACTGAAAGATCTGCTCTTCACGAAGTCCCATAAAGCTGTGCATTGTGGGACTTTCGTTTTTTTAGCGATTTCTTCCCGCAATGGCTTATCTTAAGGTGGAGCGAATCACATGGCGTAAGCCGATGAGGTTACAAGCCAATGAGGAAGTTGAATGGCCCAGCCGAATGTATCGCGTGAACCGTCGATGGAAGAAATCCTCGCATCCATCCGCCGTATCATTGAAAGCAATGAACCTGTTGCTGCCAATTCCTATGACGCTGACTACGGCTATGAGAATGATCCGGATGAGTTGGATGTGGGTCATGGACGTGACGTTTTTGGCCTTGGATCAGCCCCAATAGATCTTCCAACGCCTGCCAATCAAGCCGGCCATGCTGTCGCAGAGCCAGCGACTGAGATGCCTTCTGAGGCTTCGAAGACGCAGACAAAAACAGTGTCTCTGGCTGATCTTGCCGCACGGGTGCGGGCAACCACGGAACGCACAGAAACAGTGGAAGCGGCATCGCAGGCTTCTCCTGCCAGAATTCAGCCCGCTGTTGTGTCCGGTTTTGCATCTGATCGGGTCAGCGTTTTACGCGATGGTCCTTTGCCGCAGGCGCGGATTGCCGATGTGCATCATCTGGATAAGCTGGAAGAAAGCCGTCGCCGAATGGATGCCATTGAATGTACCCCATCGCAGGACGTACATGAGTCGGCAGTCGTGCCGGAGCCTGAAGCGCATGGATTGCTCTCCATGCAGGCTGGGGCGCAGGTAGCGCGCTCGTTTGAAGAACTGGCAGCGGCCGTGGATGGTCAACAGCGCCGATCACTGGATGAGATTGCCCAGGACATGTTGCGCCCCATGCTTCAGGACTGGCTGGATGATAATTTGCCAACGCTGGTTGAGCGCTTGGTGCGTGAAGAAATTGAGCGCATTGCGCGCGGTCCACGCCGTTAAAACATCTTAAAGCGGTATTATGTTGACGCCGCCTCGACAACGGGGCGGCTTTATTATTGACTCAACGTCATACCTCCGCTTTACACAAACCTATCCTTTTCAAAGTATCAAAGTCTGGTCAGAACATGCTCGATAAGACCTACGATTCCGCATCGGTCGAACCTAAAATTGCCAAGTCTTGGGAAGAGGCGGATGCTTTCCGCGCTGGTGCCAACGCCAAGCCGGGTGCAGAAACCTTCACCATTGTGATTCCGCCGCCGAATGTGACCGGCTCGTTGCATATGGGCCATGCGCTCAACAACACCTTGCAGGACATTATGGTGCGGTTTGAACGTATGCGTGGCAAGGACGTGCTGTGGCAGCCGGGCATGGACCATGCGGGCATTGCAACCCAGATGGTGGTTGAGCGGCAATTGATGGAAAAGCAGTTGCCGGGCCGTCGTGAGATGGGGCGTGATGCGTTTATCGATAAGGTGTGGGAGTGGAAGGAAGAATCGGGTGGTCTGATCTTCAATCAGCTCAAGCGCCTTGGTGCCTCCTGCGATTGGTCGCGTGAGCGCTTCACCATGGACGAGGGCCTGTCCAAGGCTGTTCTCGAAGTGTTTGTGACGCTCTACAAGCAGGGCCTGATCTACAAGGACAAGCGCCTTGTGAACTGGGACCCCAAGCTTCTGACGGCCATTTCTGATCTGGAAGTCGAGCAGCATGAGGTCAACGGCAATCTCTGGCACCTGCGTTATCCGCTGGAAGAGGGTGTGACCTATCAGCACCCCGTTGCATTTGATGAAGACGGCAAGGCGACAGAGTGGGAAACCCGCGACTATCTGGTGGTGGCCACAACCCGGCCCGAAACCCTGCTGGGCGATACCGGCGTTGCCGTGCATCCGTCTGATGAGCGCTATCAGTCGATCATCGGCAAGCATGTGATCCTGCCGATTGTTGGCCGCAAAATTCCGATTGTTGCCGATGAATATCCCGATCCGACGGCAGGCACGGGTGCTGTGAAGATGACGCCTGCCCATGACTTCAACGACTTTGAAGTGGGCAAGCGGGCTGGCCTTCGTATGATCAACATTCTGAATGTTGATGCGACGGTGACCATTGTCGACAATGACGATTTCCTTGACGGTTTGACACCAACCCGCGAACAGCAGATGGTTTGGGCCGAGCTGGAAGGTCAGGATCGCTCATTTGCGCGTAAGAAGATTGTCGAGATCCTCGAAGCCGAAGGCCTGCTGGACAGGATCGAGCCGCATAAGCACATGGTTCCGCATGGCGACCGTGGCGGCGTGCCGATTGAGCCGCGCTTGACCGAGCAATGGTATGTGGATGCCAAGACGCTGGCAGAGCCCGCCATTGCCAGCGTGCGCGAAGGCCGTACCAATTTCGTGCCCAAAAACTGGGAAAAAACTTATTACGAGTGGATGGAAAACATCCAGCCTTGGTGCGTTTCGCGCCAGCTTTGGTGGGGTCATCAGATTCCGGCCTGGTACGGCCCGGATGGTCAGGTTTTCGTTGAAAAGTCTGAGGAAGAGGCGCTGGACGCCGCTGTTCAACACTATCTCGCCCATGAAGGCCCGTGGAAGGCCTGGGTGCAGGAAAAGCTGGAAAACTTCCAGCCCGGCGAAATCCTGACCCGCGATGAAGACGTGCTGGACACGTGGTTCTCGTCGGCATTGTGGCCGTTCTCGACACTAGGCTGGCCGGACAAGAC
>CAJYRE010000337.1 GCA_913776675.1 Rhizobiaceae bacterium | reverse complement strand
CCGCCCTACCATCTGGCCATCGTGATTGGCGGTCTTTCGGCAGAGATGAACCTGAAGACCGTCAAGCTGGCCTCGGCCCGCTATCTCGACAATCTGCCCACCGAAGGCTCCGAGAGTGGTCATGCTTTCCGTGATCTGGAGATGGAAAAGGAAATCCATAAGCTCACCCAGTCTCTGGGCGTTGGCGCGCAATTTGGCGGCAAGTATTTCTGTCATGATGTGCGGGTCATCCGTCTGCCGCGCCATGGCGCATCGCTGCCGATTGGTCTTGGCGTATCCTGTTCCGCCGACCGTCAGGCGATGGGCAAGATCACCAAAGACGGTATTTTCATTGAGCAGCTGGAAACCGATCCATCAAAGTATCTGCCGGAGATTGACGAAGCCGCCCTCTCCTCATCAACGGTCAAGATTGATCTGAACCAGCCGATGAGCGCCATTTTGGCGGAGCTGACCAAGCATCCGGTGAAAACCCGCCTGTCGCTGACCGGCACCATTATTGTTGCCCGCGATCTGGCACATGCGAAAATCCGCGAGCGGCTGGAAAAGGGCGAAGGCATGCCCGACTACTTCAAGAACCACCCAGTTTATTACGCGGGTCCTGCCAAGACACCAGAGGGCTTTGCTTCGGGCTCATTTGGCCCCACCACCGCTGGTCGTATGGACAGCTATGTGGATCAGTTCCAGTCGTTTGGCGGCTCCATGGTGATGCTGGCCAAGGGCAACCGCTCCCGCGCCGTGCGGGAGGCCTGCAAGACCCATGGCGGGTTCTATCTCGGATCGATTGGCGGTCCGGCGGCACGGCTTGCGCAAGATTGCATCAAGAAAGTTGAAGTTCTGGAATATCCTGAGCTTGGTATGGAAGCCGTCTGGAAAATTGAAGTGGAAGATTTCCCTGCCTTTATCGTCACAGATGACAAGGGCAATGACTTTTTCCAGGAGTTCAACTTGGGATAAAACAGCGATGATCGGTGCCTGATAAAAGCCGATAATCCGTGATAAAATATAGAAATCTGAAAGGGCTGTCCGCAGAAAACAATGCGCCAGACCTTCTTGTTGTCTAGGCTTCTCATGAATGTCTGCACTTTGTTAAAATATTTCAAAGAATCATAGGTATGCTGATTTGAAATTCAGCAACCCGATTACTCATTAAATATTTAATATTAATTGCCCAGTAAGATTAAGGAGTGGGAATGCAAATGAGGAACGACAAAAAACATGAATTCCACTCCAAAAACACCGGGAATTGATATTGCCGCTCAAATTACATTTGCCATGCGCTCCATGGGGCTGCCGCCATTGCCCCGTAATTATGCCTTGTTTTATGAAGCCTATATCGGATCAAATCCGGCTTTGACACGGAAGCTTGCGGCCCTTGGCAGTCAGGCCACTCAGGCCGAGCTTGATGTGATTGCTGAGGAATTTTTCGGGCATAATTCAAACCGGATTATTGAAAATGCCCACTCCCGCATGGTGTCAGAGCTTGATAATCTTGTGCGTCTGCTCAAGCAGGAGCAAAGCTCACTGGAAACCTATAATAAACTGCTGGATGAAACCTCAGCCCGTATCAATGCCAAAAGCTCCAGCAGCGTGGACCTGTTGCGCAATGCCATCAACATTCTGACTTTGGCAACCTCCAACACCATGACGCATGGGGAAAAAACTGCTGAACACTTCAGCCAACGATCTGTTGAAATGGAAGCCGTGCGCCGCGAACTGGACGAATACAAGCGGATTGCCAATACAGATTCCCTAACCCGTCTGGCCAATCGCCGCGCTTTTGATGAAAAACTGGCGGGCCTTTTCAGCTATCCCACCAATCTTTCAAAAGCGACGCTTATTCTCATCGATGTCGATCATTTCAAACGCATCAACGACAATTACGGCCATCCCGTGGGAGATAAAATTCTGGCAACCGTGGCTGGCGTCATACGTGCCAATGCTCCGCGCGAAGCCTTTGTTGCCCGGGCTGGTGGTGAGGAGTTCGCAATCATTCTCGAAGGCTCGATTGACGAGGATATTCACACACTCTGTGAGCGTGTTCGTATCAATCTGGAGGGCACCCCGTTCCGCAACTCCCGCACCGGCACCAACTATGGCCCCATCACGGCATCCATCGGCTATTCCAACGCTGCCGAATGCGAAGATTCAGGCGAACTCTACAGCCGGAGTGACATTGCGCTCTATTGCGCCAAAAATGCCGGACGCAATTGCACCCGCCAGTTTGAGCCAGGCATGCGCAAGGATTTCAACAAAAACTGGCTGATTTACAGATAACAAGGGCACCTGAAGCCATAAAGAAATCAATGGCTATGGGTTTTTTCTTCATGATTGGCTTCAAAAACCGCCACCAGTCGCCTGTCAGGTATAATCCACATCAGCGCCACCAGAGCATAAAGGCCATAGGACACCACTGGAGCGAAAAGGGCGATGACGATGGCGGCGACATAAAGAACCGGCGAAAGGATTCCTTTGACGTCGCGCTGAAAGGCCTTTTTGAACGTTTCTGGATGGATGGTGGTGACTGAAATCTGCTGCTGGAGGATTTTGTAAGCCACGGCAGACATAAAAAAGATACCACCATAGGCCATGATCGGCGCTGACTGGAAACTTTGCCGACCCATCCATTCGGTTACAAAAGGTGTTAGCGTCAGCCAGAACAAAAAATGCATATTGGCCCACATCACCCCCGGCGTGATCCGGCTGGCCAAGCTCAGCAAATGATGGTGATTGTTCCAGTAAATGGCGACATAGACAAAACTCAGCGCATAACCGCCCAGAATAGGCAAGAGCGGCAAAAGTGCAGCAAATTCTGCGCCATCCGGCACTTTCAATTCCAGAACCATAATGGTGATGACGATGGCCAGAACGCCATCGCTAAAGGCTTCCAGACGTCCCTTGTTCATGCAATTCTCCGGTTTGGCAGGCCACCTAAAGAATGTCGCGTTTTTATTGCCCTCAATAAAACGATAACAATATGCGACAAAATAAGAGCTAAAGCCTGTCGCGCGTCAGGCCTTTGGCCTCCAGTTCGCGTAAGTAGTCTTCAAACAGGGCATCACCTTTCACACCAAGCTCCCGCAGATAGGTCCAGGTGAAAATACCCGTATCGTGACCATCGTCAAAAACAATGCGCACGGCATAATTGCCAGTGGAGTGCATTTGGGCAATCTGCACATGACGTTTTCCCGGCACCGTGATTTTCTGGCCTGGGCCATGGCCCTGCACCTCGGCGGAGGGCGAAAGCACCCGCAGCATTTCGGCGGGCAAGGCAAAACTCTCGCCATTGTCAAACACCACCGTCAAGACGCGACGATCTTTTGATACTTTCAATTCCGTGGGCCAAACCTCGGTCATTGCTCTCAATCCTTGCGCAGAACAGACATGAAATACCTCTGCGGCATAAAGGGCCTGCGAGCCAGACGCAAGCGCCATCACAACCGGAATATGACAAGCCTTTGCTTGACGAAACTGAACTTCGCCGCCACATACTACACGACTGCTGCAGAATACCTGCAACCGGAATCGACTTAACACAGGCATGGTGCAGCAGAATGAATTTTTTACAGGGCCTTTGTGCGTTTGAGAAAGCCCATGGCGCTGTCATACCAAGGCTCGAAGATGCTGACGCATCCTCGCCTTCAAGACATTGCAAATATCCAAGTGCTTGAGATATTTGCAAAAGGAATACCAAGAGTCATTTTCAATGACTCTTGGTATAAGGGGAGAATACGGTGGATTACAAACCCGGCCTTTTGAACAGAGCGGATCGGATCAGCCGAGACGAGCAGCCGATGATTGACCCTTTTGGGCGCACCGTCAGCTATCTTCGGGTTTCGGTGACGGATCGGTGTGACTTTCGCTGTACCTATTGCATGGCAGAAAACATGACCTTTCTGCCAAAAAAAGATCTCCTGTCCCTGGAAGAGCTGGATCGGCTCTGCTCCGCCTTTATTGCCAAGGG
Organism: Rhizobiaceae bacterium; assembly: GCA_913776675.1. GTDB lineage: Bacteria > Pseudomonadota > Alphaproteobacteria > Rhizobiales > Rhizobiaceae > Allorhizobium. Next base: position 669 of record CAJYRE010000337.1, on the reverse strand, counting down.
GGTGCGCAAACTGCGCCTGACGGGTGGTGAGCCGTTGGTGCGCAAGAATATCATGTTTCTGATCCGCAGCCTGTCACGCCATTTGCAAAGCGGCGCTCTGGACGATTTGACCCTGACCACCAACGGCTCCCAACTGGCCCGCTATGCCCGCGAACTCGCAGATTGCGGGGTAAAGCGCATCAATGTGTCGCTGGATACACTCGACGCCGATAAATTTCGCCAGATTACCCGCTGGGGTGATCTCGACAAGGTGATGGAGGGCATTGAGGCAGCCCAGACGGCTGGCCTTCATATCAAGCTCAATGCGGTTGCTCTCAAGGGCTTTAATGAGGAGGAAATCCCGCACCTCATGCGCTTTGCCCACGGTCGCGGTATGGATTTGACCCTGATTGAAACCATGCCCATGGGCGAAATCGATGAAGACCGCACAGATCAATATCTGCCGCTGTCAGACGTGCGTGAAAAGCTTGCGACACAGTTCACGCTGAACGATCTGGATTATCGCACCGGCGGCCCAGCCCGTTATGTCGAGGTGGCGGAAACCGGCGGACGGCTGGGCTTCATCACCCCCATGACCCATAATTTCTGCGAAAGCTGCAATCGGGTCCGCCTCACCTGCACCGGCACTCTTTATATGTGTCTGGGCCAGAATGACGCTGCCGATCTTCG
>CAJYRE010000336.1 GCA_913776675.1 Rhizobiaceae bacterium | reverse complement strand
CACCGGATTGCGGGCGGGCGGCGATGATTATTTGCCCAAGCCTTACGCTTTTTCTGAGCTGCTGGCGCGGGTGGAAGTGTTGGGTCGGCGCAAAGGTGCGCCTGAACAGGATATGATTTACCGGGTTGGCGATCTGGAGCTGGATCGGCTGTCTCATGAGGTGCGCCGCGATGGCAAGGAAATCCTGCTGCAACCGCGCGAATTTCGTCTGCTGGAATATTTGATGAAAAATGCCGGACAGGTGGTGACGCGCACCATGCTGCTCGAACATGTCTGGGATTATCACTTTGATCCGCAAACCAATGTGATTGATGTGCATGTGTCACGCTTACGCTCCAAGATCGAGCGTGATTTTGAAAAGCCACTTCTGAAAACCGTGCGCGGCGCGGGTTATATGATCAAGGATGAAGGCTAGAGTTTGTCAGGGAAAAGTGGAATCCGGTTTTCCCGAAAAGACAAACGAAAACAAAAGAGTTTAGAGTCTGTCTGGTTCCATTTGAACCTGACAGACTCTAGAGCATTGACCTGAGAAAAGTGTGTAGCGGCTTTCCGTCCGGAAATGCGTGAAAACAAGGAGCGAGAGCATTTCAGTGCTTCTGAGAAACACTGAAATGCTCTGGCAGGCTGTCGATGGCACAAAAGCACTTTCCATTTTTGCGTGGCCCATTTTTGAGCGACATGAACAGGATACTCTGATGAATCGCCTTGGTTTGTTGTTGCGCTCTACAGCGGTTCGGCTCTCGGCGCTGTATATTCTTTTGTTTGCGCTGTGCGCGGGGTTTCTGGTGATTTATGTCACGGCCCTGTCCGAGCGCCTGCTGGATCAGCAAACACGGGATAGCCTGCAACAGGAAGTGCATGAAATTCAAGGCGCTTATGACCGCGGGGGCGTCAACAGCCTGTTGAAGCTGATGGAGCGGCGCATGCGCCAGCCGGGGGCCAATCTCTATGTGATTGCCGGGCCGAATGGCCAGTTTCTGGCAGGCAATGTCAGTGCCGTTCAGCCCGGTATTCTTGATAAGGAAGGCTGGACGGATTTTCCCTTTACCTACAGCCGCTATCTCGAAACCCGCGACGATCGTCCCCATCAGGCGCTGGCCAATGTGTTTGAGCTGGATAACGGTTTGCGCATTCTGGTGGGGCGTGACTTGGGTGAACCCACCAAATTTCGTATTCTGGTGCGCAAGGCGTTGATGGTGGCCTTGGCCATTATGGGGGCGGGGGCGCTGGTTATCTGGTTTGCCATTGGGCGCAACGCCTTGAAACGCATTGATCGCATGTCGGCGGCCAGCAAGAAGATCATGGCCGGAGATCTGGCGCAGCGATTGCCGGTGTCCGGCTCCGGTGATGAGTTTGATCGCCTGTCCCAATCGCTCAACGAGATGCTGGAGCGCATTGAGAAGCTCAATGAAGGTCTGAAACAGGTTTCGGACAATATCGCCCATGATTTGAAAACCCCTCTGACCCGCTTGCGCAACAAGGCGTCGGATGCGCTCAGTGATGATGATCAAGACCGCCGTAAGGCCGCTCTGGAGGGAATTATTGGCGAATCGGATCAGTTGATCCGTACATTCAACGCGCTTTTGATGATCTCACGTGTGGAGGCGGGCTCGATTGCGGCGGAACTGTCCGATCTCGATCTGTCCGCCATTGCCGCCGACAGCGCCGAATTATACGAGCCGGTGGCCGAAGAGGCGGGCTATGTGCTTGCCAGTGATATTGAGCCCCACATTGCCGTCCACGGTAATCGTGAACTGATCGGGCAGGCCATTTTCAACCTTTTGGACAATGCCATTAAATATGCCGGCGATGATGGCAGCGAGATCAAGGTGGGCCTCAAGGCCGTGAACGGTGAGCTGCATCTGAGCATTGCCGATCAGGGGCCGGGCATTCCGCCCGAGCGACGTGCGGATGCCATCAAACGCTTTGTGCGGTTGGATGAAAGTCGCAGCAAGCCTGGAACCGGTTTGGGTCTGTCGCTGGTTTCAGCGGTCATGTCTCTGCATGGTGGGCGGATGGCGTTGAGTGAGACCAATGCCGCCAATGCCGAAAAACCGGGTTTGACAGTGACCATGGTTTTTCCACGCGCAAGGGCATAAACTGCTCGCAACCTGTCATCACGAACAGGGTTTGGAGGAGACATGCCTGACAATCCATCAATACACCCGCCATCCTGCGCGATTGTTCTGTCCCATGTGGCTACGGATGTGATCACGCCACTGAGCAAGGTCGAGGCGCGAAAAGCCCATGCCGTGCTGAAAGAGATTGGCCAGCATCAGCCTGCTGTTGCGGAGGTGATGGCTGGTGAAACGTCGCTGAAAGCGTTTTTGATCGCGGCGCTGAGCCTTTCGCCGCATTTAAGTGAAATTGCCTCACAGCAGCCGGATGTGCTGTCACAGGCTATCAGCCAGCCGCTGCATGAAAGTCTGGAAGATTATGTGCAGCAGGCGCGTATTGCCTGGCAGCCTCGCCCGGATGAGACCTCTCCTGCGGAGGCGGTGGTCATGGCGCGTTTGCGCCGTGCCAAGCGTGGTCTGTCGTTTTTGCTGGCGCTGGCTGATTTGGGCCACCTTCTGGAAGGGCGGCAGATTACGCACTGGCTTAGCCGCATGGCGGATGCTGCGGTTGCGGCAGCGATCGATCATCTTTTGCTGGCCGGGCATGAGGCGGGAAAACTGAAGCTGCATGATACGGCCGTACCTGCTCAGGGCAGCGGCGTGATTGTGCTGGGCATGGGCAAGCTGGGCGCATTTGAGCTGAACTATTCGTCGGATATTGATCTGGTTGTTTTCTTTGATCCTGTCGCCGGCATTCTGCCACAGCCGGAAGACGGAACTGAAATCTATGGCCGGATGATGCGCCGTCTTATTCGCATCCTGCAGGAGCGCACCGCCGATGGTTATGTGTTTCGCACTGATCTGCGCTTGCGGCCGGACCCCGGAGCCACGCCACTCGCGGTGCCGGTGGAAGCCGCCTTGCATTACTATGAGGGGCGGGGGCAGAACTGGGAGCGGGCGGCTTTTATCAAGGCGCGCCCCGTGGCAGGCGATTTGAAGGCGGCAGAGGCGTTTCTGAAGGAGCTGTCGCCTTTCGTCTTTCGCAAATATCTCGATTACGCGGCCATTGCCGATATTCATTCCATCAAACGGCAAATTCACAGCCACAAAGGCCATGGGGTGATCGCGGTTAAAGGGCATAATGTCAAACTGGGGCGTGGTGGTATTCGTGAGATCGAGTTTTTTGCCCAGACCCAGCAATTGATCGCAGGTGGCCGTATGCTGGAACTGCGCGTCAAAGCCACCGAGGCTGCCCTGGCTGCGCTGGAGCAAGCCCGCTGGATTGATGCTGACACCCGTGACGAGTTGACACGGGCCTATTGGTTTTTGCGCGATGTCGAGCATCGCATTCAGATGGTGCATGACGAGCAAAGCCATACCTTGCCCACCACCGAGGCCGAATTGAAGCGCATTGCCTTCATGATGGGATTTGACAGCGTTGCCGGTTTCTCTGAGGCGATGCAGACGATCCTCAAGCGGGTTGAGCGGCGCTATGCCCAGCTCTTCGAGCAGGAGGATGGTTTATCCATTGGCGGCAATCTGGTGTTTACAGGTCAGAATGATGATCCTGATACGCTTCTTACGCTGCAAAAGCTGGGGTTTGCCCGGCCTCAGGATATTTCGCGGGTTATTCGCACCTGGCATTATGGCCGATACCGCGCCACGCAATCGGTGGAAGCGCGCGAACGTTTGACCGAGCTGATGCCAAAGCTTCTCAAGGCCTTTGGTGAAAGCCGTCAGGCGGATGAAGCGCTGTTGCGGTTTGATGCTTTTCTGGCTGGCTTGCCAGCGGGCATTCAGCTTTTTTCCCTGTTGGGCAATAATCCATCGCTACTGGCGCTGATTGTAACCATCATGGCATCGGCCCCCCGGCTTGCCGCCATTATTGCCAGCCGCCCGCATGTGTTTGATGGTATGCTTGATCCGGGTCTTTTGGAAGAATTGCCCACCCGCAACTACCTTGCCAAGCGGCTGGATGCCTTTTTGCTCGGTGTTCGTCACTATGAGGATTTGCTGGATCGACTGCGGATTTTTGCCGCTGAACAGCGTTTTCTGATTGGCATTCGGCTTTTGACCGGGGCGATTGCCGCAGAGGCCGCAGGCCGTGCCTATACGGATCTGGCCGATCTGGTGATCGATCAGGCGTTTCAGGCCGTGATGCGTGAAATGCAAAGCGCCCATGGCACGATTGCCGGGGCTGAGGTGGCACTGGTTGGCATGGGAAAGCTCGGCTCGTGCGAGATGACCGCGGGCTCGGATGTGGATCTGATTGTTCTCTATGATTATCCCGAGGGTAGCGCGGAGAGCGATGGTGACAAGCCGCTGGACCCGGTACGCTATTATACCCGGCTAACCCAGCGGCTGATTGCAGCGCTGTCTGCCCCCACGGCAGAAGGTGTGCTGTATGAGGTGGATATGCGGCTTCGTCCCTCTGGCAATAAAGGGCCGGTGGCCACGCGCCTGAAAGCGTTTGAGCGTTATCAGGCGGAAGAAGCGTGGACATGGGAGCATATGGCCCTGACGCGCGCCCGGCTGATGACAGGGGATAAGAGACTGATGCAGCGGGCCGAGGCCAGCATTGCGGATATTCTTTCGACCAAACGCGACAGACAGAAAATTGCCCGCGATGTCGCGGAGATGCGCAGCCTGATTGAAACAGAAAAGCCACCGCTGAATGCCTTTGATGTCAAACTTATTCCCGGCGGGCTGATCGATCTGGAATTCATGGCGCAATATCTGACCCTGATTGCGCCGCAGGCGGGCATTCAGCCTGTCCGGAGCATGACGACGGCCCAGAGCCTCAAAACTTTGGGATCGGCATTGATGAGCCGGGATGATTTGGATGTCTGTCTGGCAGCACTGCGGCTCTACAATGAGGTTTCCCATGTCATCCGCACCTGCATGGAGGGCGCGTTTCAGCCCGCAGAGGCGCTGGCTGGACTTGTGGAAGTGTTGCTGCGCGTGGCCGATTGCCCCGATCTCAAAGCGCTTGAAGCGGAACTCAAGCGCGTTGCCAAATCTGTGCGGCGCATTTTTCAAACCATGGTCAAAGCCTGATCCACGGGCGGGTTCAATGCGTGATGGCTGTTGGCCGTCTCGGGTACCGTGATGACAACCACGGTGCCAACACCTTCGCGGGAGCGAATTTTCAACGATCCGCCATGCAGCACTGTCAGCGAACGGGAAATGGCAAGGCCAAGGCCAGAGCCGCCCTTGCTCTTGGCATATTGGCTTTGAACCTGCTCAAACGGCTGGCCAATCTTGCCGATGGCCTTTTTCGGAATCCCGATGCCGGTATCGGCGATCAACAGGCGCACGGCACCAGCAGTCTTGTAAGAGCGCACGGAAATCCGGCCGCCAGCATTGGTGA
>CAJYRE010000335.1 GCA_913776675.1 Rhizobiaceae bacterium | reverse complement strand
CAGCGTGTTGCCGGACGGCTTCCCCTGATACATGCCATAGGGCCGCTCGCCGGTCAGTTCGGTATGCAGGCGCACCGCGTCGAGAATGTGCCGGCGCTCGACCTCCTCGGGAAAATCCTTGTATTCCAGCCAGCGGTATCCATGGCTGGCAATTTCCCAGCCTGCTTCTTTCATGGCCGCCACGGCTTCCGGGTTGCGGGCCATGGCCAAGGTCACGCCATAAACCGTGACAGGCAGATTGAGCTGAGTGAACATGCGATGCAGCCGCCAAAACCCGGCGCGCGATCCATATTCATAGATTGATTCCATATTGAGATTGCGTTGCCCCGGCCAGCTTGCCGCCCCGACAATTTCCGACAGCAAATTTTCAGAGCCCGGATCACCATCCAGAATGCAGCTTTCGCCACCTTCTTCATAATTGATGACGAATTGCACCGCCACATTGGCCCCGCCTGGCCATTTTGGATCCGGTGTATAACGGCCATAACCGATCAGATCGCGGGGGTATTTCTCATCTCGCATTGCATCACCCTGTCATCATCCTCTCGTGAAGACTAAGCGACGGCTCACGCCTTTGTCGAGCGACAAAACAGTATGGCAGATGTGCTTATGTGAATATCATCACGCACTCCGGCGGGCAGAAACCCGCCCCATGGGATGCAGGGAATGCACCACCAAAGGCGCCCCCGGCTCACGCTCGACAAACAGCGCCAGATTGGAAAACAGCGGTGGCTGCGCAAGGTAGGTGGAAAAATAGCGGCTGATGGCTTTGTGAATCCGCTCCCGCTCCGTGACAGGCAGAGGTCCGGTCAACGGCATATAAAAGCGATATTCATCCAGCACATGCGGATCGCCCCAGCGATACAGGTTGGAAAACTGCGGCGCACTGAGGCGCTCAGGGGCCATGCGTTCAATTTCGGCCTCGGTCAAAGGGGCGCGAAACGGATCAAAATTCTGCACCACCAGAGCAGCAAGCTGATCGAGTTCGACCGATGGACAGTTGGGCATCAGGCCGCAAAAATCACCCAACCGCCCCACTTCCAGAGCGGGCAAGGTAAAAGGCTCCACCACACCGGCAAAATGCATCAGCTCGCGCAGCAATGCCGCCTCTGACACATCAGGATGCAGTCGGAAAGGTGCTTTCAGACAGGCATGAAATCCATTACGGCGGGGTAAGGCCGTATGGAAGGCAATCTCACTCTGCCCAAGGCCAATGCCATCCGGATGCTCGATCGGCTCACCGGAATACACACTCCGACCAAGCCAGCTAGCAGCAGCCATCGATAATGGATCACGCGCTGAAGGTGTATAACAAATCGCGTAACGCATGGACTTTGCCTCCTCGGATCATCGAATCACCATGGGCCGATGACCGTTTCCTCCCTTCCGATAGGCTATTTGCATGACACTATGACGAAAGCCGCGCGTTTGCGATTTCACTTTTTACGGGAAGCCACCTCCAGATGATGGCCCAGCGTGAATCCCGGCGGCAAGGCAAAATGCTGCCCCAGCAGGGGTGCCAAAGCCGCCTGCGCCAATCTGTGCGCCAGCCCAAAGCTGATCTTGAAGCCACCCGCCAAGGCAATCACGAACGGATAGGCGGGATGCGGCCCCACCATGGGATCACGGTCAATGGCCTTGGGCCGCACCCCCGCCCATCGTTCCAACACCTGGGCATCCTGCAAAGCCGGCACCAGCGCACAGGCTTGCTCAATCACATCCTCCAACTGCTGATCAGTGGAAAAGGGTGCATCAAACTGATTTTCGCTGGTGCTGCCAATCGCCACCCGCCCGCCATCATGGGGCACAATATAAACCCCATCCAGAAACAACAGCGGCAGATCAGGCTCAATATTCGCCTGCAGCAGTGCCGCCTGTCCTTTCACCGCCATTCCCAGTGGCTGAGGCAAAGGCGGCATCAACCCTTCCAGCAGGGGAAACGCCCCCGTGCCCGCCGCAATCATCACATGGTCAAAGGCAATCTCGTCCCCATCCGTCAGCAAAGCCGTTTTGCGCAACAGATCAAAGCTGGTGACAGAGACTCCTTCCCGCAGATGACAATGCGGCGAAGCCTCAACCAACTGCCTGAGCGCTTGCGTCAGCCCGCGCGGCGACACACGCGCCGCCAAGGTATCAAACACCACGCCGCCCTGGGTAAAGGCGGGGTCGGGCCAAGCTTCGCCAAAGGGCGATTGGTCCAGCACCTGCCAGGCAAAACTGCGCTCTGGCGTTTGCCATGCCGTTTGCGCATCACGCTCATGGCGCAGGGCAATGGTGCGCAAATGCGGCTTGGGCAACAGGATCAGCCGGCCTGACCGGCGATAGCCCGCATCCAGCCCGGTCTCCGCCTCAAGCCGTGCCACTTCCTCTTCCAGCGACAACAGCGCATCAAACTGGAATTGTTTTTTCTCGCACCAGCGGTCTGGCATATAGGGCATGAGCGAGCCTAACAGCCCGCCACTGGCCCCGCCAGCAATGCGACCTGCATCCAGCAACACCACATTCAAGCCCGCTTCGATGGCAAAACGTGCCGCCCACAGCCCCATAATGCCGCCACCAACAATCAAGAGATCAGGAGAGAGTTGACCAGAGCGCAAAGCCATCTTATCGCCATTTGTCATGACACACTCCACTTCAGATTCCCAAACCGCAACGCAGAACCAGAGCTTGACCTGGCACGAGGGCGATATGCCCTATTCAACCGCATTTGGCGACCATTTTTACTGCCAGACGGATGGCAGGCTGGAATGCGGCCATGTTTTTCTGGCCGGCAATGGCCTGCCGGAGCGCTGGAGTACCACACAACAGTTCTGCATTGGGGAACTGGGCTTTGGCACCGGCCTCAACGCCATGGAAACATGGCGGCAGTGGCGCATGCACCGCACAACCGGCCAGCACTTGCACTTCGTCTCGTTCGAGCTTTACCCCATGAGCGCACAGGATATTGATCGTGCCCTCTCCCGCTGGCCTGAGATTGACGATGAACGCAAACGGCTGGTGTCTCTATGGCCGGAAACCCCTGAGGG
>CAJYRE010000334.1 GCA_913776675.1 Rhizobiaceae bacterium | reverse complement strand
GCATCGGGCCGGTGGTTTCCAAAGACAGCACCACGGCGGTGATTTCCGCACCGGAAATAATCGTCGGCAGCACCGAGCCAATGTCGGAAATGAAGAAATTCAGTGACAAACGCAGCGGATATTTAATCAGCACCTTGAAGGGATGCAGGCCCTTGGCGCGCGCGGTCATCACATATTGCTTGTTCAGCTCATCCAGCAGATTGGCGCGCACACGGCGCACCATGCCCGCCGTGCCAGCCGTGCCGATGATCACCACCGGAATCCAGAGATGCTCCAGAATGGACTTGGCCTTGTCCCAGCTCATCGGCTTGCCGAGATATTGCTGATCCATCAAATGGCCAATAGATGTGCCAAACCAGATATTGGCAAAATACATCAGCACCAGCGCCAGAATGAAATTCGGTACGGCAATACCGATCAGCCCCATGAATGTCAGGCCATAATCCCCCCAGCTATACTGATGGGTGGCCGAATAGATGCCAATGGGAAAAGCGATCAGCCATGTCATGGCAATCGTCACGGTAGAGACCAGAATCGTCAGCCACAGACGATCCCCAACCACATTGGAAACCGGCATACGGTACTCGAACGAATAGCCGAAATCACCCTGCACAAAGCCGGTAATCCAGTTGAAATAACGCACCGGCTCGGGTTTATCGAAACCATAGCGGGCCCGCAATTCCTCAATTTCCTGCATGTCGGCCTTTTCGCCAATCGCGCGCATTTCCTCGACATAGCTTTCGAAATAATCGCCGGGCGGCAGCTCGATGATGGTGAACACCAGCATGGAAATCATGATCAATGTCGGGATCATCACAGCGATCCGCCAGAGAATGTAGCGTATCATCTAGGCATCCTCATCATACCAGAAAGTATCCGGCATATAGACGCCGAGATAGGAGGTGGGATCAAAACCGAACAGGCCCTTGTCGGGAAGATTGCGCAAGCGGCTGGAGCGCACCAGCGGCTGCAAGCTGGCATTGACAATGCCAATGGTGAACACTTGCTGGGTAAACAGGTTCAGCATCTGATGCCAGATGGCTGTGCGTTCTTCCAGCGTGTCGCTTCTGCGCCATTCATAAAACAGGTCCAGCAAGGCTTTGGCTTCATGCAAATCCGGTGCGCGACCATCGCCGCCACCTGATAAAGTGTGCAGACCCCAGAGCGGCCACTGCATCTGGTCATCACTGGTGGGGGCCAGCTCTCGCGGCGACATATCCGCCGTGGGGATGGCATTATCCAGCCCCTGCCAGACGGACATCACGGTTTCACCGCCGGTAATCCGTCGCCGGAACAGTTCACGATGCGACACATGCACAAACACCCGAATGCCAATGCGATACCATTGATCGGTAATCAGCTCGAGCACATCGGAATCAAACCCGCTATCGCCTGTGGTTTCAATAATCAGCGTGGCGGGACGGCCATCGGGCAAAGTGCGGATGGCGCGGGGATGTTCCCGCACCAGACCTGCCTCATCCAGGAGCGCATTGGCCTGATCCACATCATAAAGTGCATAGGCATCCCGATATTCAGGCTTGAACAACGGGCTTTCGGGCAGCACCGTGTTGGCGCTGGGCTGCGCCAGACCAAAAAACACCGCCTTGTTGATCTCATCCCGATTGATAGCCAGCGACATGGCGCGACGCACCCGCACATCCCGCAACAGCTTGTTCCACACGGGGTCTTTGCAATTCAGATTGGGCATCAGCGCAATGCGCGAGCCTTGGGTGCGCGTCCACAAATCCACCTTGATAGGGAAGCGCTTTTCGGCGGTTTTCAAAAAGGTATAATCCACAAAATCCAGATTGGTGAATTGCAGATCACTCTCGCCCGTGCCTGTCTTGGCCGGCACCAGATCACCCGAGCCAACCCCCAGCACCACCCGATCCACATAGGGCAATTGCTGCCCATGTACATCAACACGGTGATAAAATGGATTGCGCTCAAAAATATACTGCCCGGCTGGTGGTGCAGTCCGGTTCATCCAGGCATCCAGCGTGGGCAGATCAGGATTTTCAGGCCGGACCGTGCGCGACATTTTCTGATGCAAAGTCACCCAGTCCTGCACACCATTTTGCTTGATCAGCTCTTCCAGCTTTTCCTTGGTCTGATATTTGCGATGAAACTGCTTGAGATAGGCCGCCGGAAACATGATGCGTGTGGCCACAGGCGATGCCAGCTCAGCCAGAAAATCCGGGTTCGGATCATCCCATGTATAGCGGACCGTGACCTCATCCAGCACTTCAAAGGTCGGATCCTTGGAGTTGACCCGCAAAACTGCTGGAATGCCACCTTTATAGAGCTTTTTGTCGTGGAACATATCTTCCCACGCGTACCGGAAATCCTCCGCCGTAAACGGACTTCCATCCGACCAACGGTGACCGGGCCGCAGATGCAGGGTGAAAATACGCTCTTCAACAACCTCAAACCGCTCAAGAAGATCGGGTTGAAAGTTGAAATTCAGATCATAGCCCACCAATCGGCTGTAGCAGATGATCGGCATATAACGAATATCACGCTGACCACCGATCAACATGCGGATGGTGCCACCATAACGTCCGGGCGAAAGACCCGGATCTGTCATCGGAATCACCCGCGGCACCTTTGGCAGCCGCTCGGACATCGGGGGCAATGTGCCAGCCGAAACCTGCGCTTTCAAACTTTTCGGCTCATCAACAGAGGTCTGCTGCGCCAAGGCGCGCATGGGACGCGACAGAAGGGTTGCTGAAAGCAGGGCAAGAGCATGACGCCGGGTAATCACGAGCGAAGCTCCTTTGCATCCACATTGCGTCGCGCCAACACCAGATGCCCGCCACCGAGATCAATATGGGTCAGGTTGGTTGGGTCGCCCTCATCATGAAACTGTCTGGCCCAGCGTTTTCTGGCTTCCAGCGATGGCTCACCAATCCGGTCAAAATCCAGCGGATGATCCAGATTGGGCATAGGAATCGCGGCCAGCAATTTCTTCGTATAGGGATGCACCGGTGCCCGCATGATCACATCACAAGGCGCAATCTCGACAATGCGCCCGGCATACATCACCGCCACCCGATCGGCCATGTAATTAACCACGGCCAGATTGTGGGAAATGAACAGATAGGTCAGGCCCAGCTCGGCTTTCAAATCCTTCATCAGATTGAGAATCTGCGCCTGCACCGACACATCCAGCGCCGAAACCGGCTCATCGCAAATCACCAGATCCGGCCCCAGCGCCAAGGCGCGCGCAATGCCAATCCGCTGCCGCTGTCCGCCGGAAAAACTATGCGGATAACGGCCAAGGGCCGAATCCGGCAAACCAATGGAATGAATAAGCCGCCGCACACTCTCCTGCCGTGAGGCGCGATTGCCGCGACTGTGAATTTCCAGCGGTTCCCCCACAATGCCGCGCACCGTCATGCGCGGTGACAGGGAGGAAACCGGATCCTGAAATACCATCTGAATCCGGGTACGAAGGTCTTGCAAGGCGTGGCCCTGCGCGTTCAGCACATCAACCGGCCCTTGCTCACCATCATAAATCACAGAGCCGCTGTCTGCTGTCACGCCGCGCATGAGAATCTTGCTCAACGTGGTTTTGCCACAGCCACTTTCGCCGACCAGACCCAGCGTTTCACCGCGCATGATGTCAAACGACACATCATTGACGGCCAACGTCGGCACCGTTGCCTTGGAGAAAAAGCCATTGGAATGCTTGCCCTGAAAGGACTTGCTGACGTTGCGCACCGACAACAGCACATTGCCTTGCGGCCGGGCTTGCTGCCGCCGATCCAGCAAGCCTGCGGTATCGACCGTGATTTCCCGCAGAGGCTTCAGGCGCTCCTGCCGATCCATCTCAAAATGCGGCACCGCTGCCATCAACCCCTTGGTATAGGCATGCTGCGGATTTTGGAAAATCGCCTCAACCGGGCCGGATTCCATCACCTCGCCGCGATAGATCACCACCACATCATCGGCAAGGCTTGCCACAACGCCGAGATCGTGGGTGATCAGCAGGATGGCCATGCCCAGCTTATCCTGAAGCTCCATCAGCAATTTCAGAATCTGGGCCTGAATGGTGACATCCAGCGCTGTGGTCGGCTCATCGGCAATCAGCAGCGCAGGCTTGCAAATCAGCGCCATGGCAATCATGGCCCGCTGACGCATACCGCCCGAAAGCTCAAACGGATACATGTTGAACACGCGGGCGGGATCATGAAATCCCACCATCCCCAGCATGTCTTCCACCTGCTTGCGCCGCTCTTTGGGCGAAAGCACGGCATGGACTTGCAGCACTTCCTCAATCTGATTGCCAATGGTGTGTACGGGCGAAAAGGAGGTCATCGGCTCCTGAAAAATCATGCCGATGCGCCTGCCACGAATGTGGCGGATCTGCCGCCCGTCATGGGGCAGCGTCAACAGATCGACAGTTTCACCCGTTTCAGGATCACGAAAGAAAACACGACCATCCACTTTGGCCTGTGCGCTCTCGATCCCCATCACAGAGCGTCCCAGGACCGATTTTCCGGAACCGGATTCCCCCACCAGTGCCGTCACCTTGCCGGGGCGAACATGCATGCTGAATGATTTGACTGCCTGAATGCTGCCTCCGACAACCGGAAACGACACATTGATTTTATCCACATAAAGCAGATCAGCGCATTCTGCCATGCGTCTCTCTTCCCGCCCCACTGCCTTCACTGCTTTCACCGTAACCCAGCATATCCGTCAAGTCTATGACGGAAGCGCTGTCATTTGCACAAGATGTTATGCAAATATGCCATGAAAAACATTTCGTTATCGTGAACGCGGCTTTTTACGTGCCAATTCTTCGGCAAGCGCCATCCATTGCCGGGCTCGCACATCCCAGACATAGTTTTCGCGCACAAAAGCCATTTGCGCCGCGCGGCGAGCCGCTGCCTCTTGCGGATTATCACGCGCATGGCCAAGTGTGTGAACAACCATGTCGATGAAGGTATTGGCCAGCGCATCATTTGTGGCATAGATGCTTTTCAATTCTGCCGAGCGCAACATGCAACCAAACCCGTGCAAGGTTTCAGGAAGCGCGCCTCTATCGGTTGTCAAAACATCAGCACCGCAGGCCAGCGCCTCCATGGCAACAATGCAGGAGGTTTCATCAAACGTGGTCGGATAGGCCAAAGCCGCAGCAGAACGCAAGGATGCCGCCAAATCCGGCTGGGAAACCGGACCGATGTAATCAACACCCGGCAAACAGCGCGCCAGTTCATACAGATAGCGATAGGTATCGCGCTCTGCGCCAACACCATAAATGCCCATGGATGAATGGATTTTCAGTCGCACATCTGGCACACGGGCCCGGATGGCCGGAAAACATTGCAACAGCACATCCAGCCCACGATAGGGCGTGCTGGAATAAAACAACGTCGGGGCCTCACCCGTTTCAAACCATGCCGGGCCAGCGGGCTGCTCCAGAAAGGCCGGAGAAATTGCATTGCCAATCACATGGGTTCGCGCTGGATCAAGCCCGAAATGCCCGACAAAGCGCTCGGCCTGCCAATGGCTGACCATGACATAGCCATTCCACGCCTGCCGCTCCTCTGGTTGTTGCAGGCTGGCGATATAGGCCTGATCGACATCCAGATGGCACCACAGCAGCAGTGGAATTTTCTGATTGAAACTGGCCCGGATACGACTGCCCACTGCCGTTGAAATCACCACCAGCGCATCGCACCGATCAATCAGACCGGGCGGTATTTTATCGCTCGGCAACAGGCGCACACCATCCACCACCATTTCGGTCTTGGGATTGTTCAGCAGCGTCACCTTGGCACCTGCCCGCACCAGCGCCGTACTCAAATGAACAACAGCAGACTCGGTGCCACCCATGGCCTGCGTGCGAGGCGAGCCAGGATGATAACCATTGCCCGTCGGGTGCATGAAAACAAACTGCATTCAGATCATTCCTTCGATATTCTGCTGTTGCAGCGGCCTTCAGAATCGGCAGGCGGCATGGCAAGAAACACGCTATAGAATTCCTTTTGCGCAGACGAAGCTGATGCGGAGCGTGACGAGGCGTGTATAAAACCCAACAAAGCGATCAAAAGCCAGCAACAGTGAACAATCGAATGAGCCCAAGACATCAAAGCCGTGCTATCATCGTGCAAAGCGTGGATCTGGCAAGAAAAGGCAACCACAAGGACGCCTGCGCCCTGCTGGATACACTTGCTAACAATCCTGCTCTTCTGGAAGAGGCTCAACTGGGGCCGCATACAGCTTTGGGCCTGCCCAGAAAGTTGCACGCTGCCTATCTGAAGTTGGCCAAGATTGAAAAAGACCGCAGCCGCACCATTGCGCTGCAATATACCCTGGTGCCGCCGCCCGATATTCTGCTGGCATTTTCGCATTTCAACAGCGATCAGCTCCGCAACATGGCAGCGCTGAACCGTGCGCCCGTGCCGCGTGTTCTGCATCAAATCTGGATCGGTTCCCTGCCGGTGCCCCCGGCAGTGCAAGCGTGGAGCGATCATTGCGCCCGTCATGGGCTGACCTATCGCCTCTGGCGCGAGGCCGACCTTGCCGCTGCAGGCATGGACCAGCATCCCAGCTTTGTGGATATGCTGGCACGCGGCGATTATCCGGGGGCTGTCGATGTGGCCCGCTACCTTATTCTGGAACGGTTTGGCGGCGTTTATCTCGATTGCGACTGGTATCCTGCCCGTGATGACCTCAGCTTTGCCGATTGCCTGCCGCTGGTGGGGCTTTGCGCTCTGGCTGAGGACATTCCACGCCAGACGGGCCTTGGCAGTCTGCTGCTGACCAACTCCTTTCTGGCCAGCCCACCCGGCCATCCGGTCTGGACCCGCATCATCGACGCCATGCCCAAAGCCATGGCCGCCCTGCCCGATGCGCCTGCGTGGTGGTCCACCGGGCCACTGCTGCTGACTGTGGTATTGCGTGGCACCAGCTTTACCGTGCCGGAAGCCGGTCTGGTTGCTGCCAATCTGGAAAGGCAGGCACCGTTTTCAGCCGTTGAAGCCGCAAGAGAAACAGCGCACAGCAAAGATGGCGGCCTGCTGATTGGCTGGAAATCCTGGTAATCAGTCAACCTGTGATAAAATGCTGCGCGCTGATGCCCAACGGCAGGCGGGATGGTTGGCAGTGAGCTGAAACAGCCGCGCCAGAAACGCCCAGACTGCCTCATCATGCACGAGGTGATGGGTCAGGATGCCCAGCGCTTTGATTGGCGAAATGCCCGGCGGGTCACGATCCAGCCAATCGGCAATCTCGGCAAACAACCCATCGGCGTTGCGGCCGCCACCTGTGCCACGCCAATCCATCACATCCACATGGGTATTGAGCAACGGCAGGGGCGAAGGCTGCTTCTCGCGCCCGAAGACGGAGAGGGATTCGAACCCCAGAGACGATAGAGGGGCAATCAGAGCGGAATCAATCCGGTTCCACGGCGGCACCAGCATGGGCAAAAACCGGGAACCATGCAGGTTTTTCAACCTGTCAAACCCGGCTTGCAACTCTGCCAGCACCACGGATGCAGCACGATGTGCGCCCAGTTCCTGTTTTTTCTGCGTGGCTGGTGCATGGTTTTGGTGGCTCCAGCCATGCACGGCAACCGAAAGGTCTGGTTGATTTTCAAGACATTGCACCAAAGCCGCGCCTGTGTGCTGTGGAATAACCGCCAGCGTCAAGGGCACATGATACGATTGGGCCAGCCCTAAAAGGCGATCCAGAGCTGGCGTTGGCTCCACCGCATCATCATCACGCAGCCAGAATGTTACGGATTGGCCTTGCGAGGCCATGGCATCCAGGCCTTGTCTCAATCGCTGTTCAGTCATGATGTTTCTCCAAAGCCTCCTGCAGAAGCGTGGACAGACGAGAGGATGCCGCCGCCAATGTGTGATGCGTTTTAATGCGTGCCCGCGCCGCATCGGCCATGGTCTGGCATTGCTGCGGATGGGTGAGCAGATGGGCAATGGCCCCTGCGAAGGCTTCCGCATCGCCCAGCGGGGTCAACAAGCCCGTTGCGCCATGCGCCACCACTTCGGGCACGCC
>CAJYRE010000333.1 GCA_913776675.1 Rhizobiaceae bacterium | reverse complement strand
CCCGCACGATCATTTCGCATTGCGGGCCATCGGTGCGGTCACAATAACGCGGTGGCATTTTCAGCACGAACACCATATTGCCGTAACGCTTGATGAAGTCGTAGCCAAAGATGCGGGCGGTGGCGATCAGCAGATAGCCCCCTTCTTTAACCTGCACATAAAAATTATAGGGGCAGCCCTCTTCATTGCAGTCAGGCCCGCGCTTGCCATCGCAGATGAGCGAGCCTTCATTAACAACAGCATCCATCAGGCCATCATTGTTAATATCCAGCCGCGTGACGTAATCACTGTCAAACTTTGCGGTTTTGCACACGCCTCGGAAATGATCTTTTTCATAAATTTCGGGGTCGGACACCAATTGCTGCTGGGTTAGCGCCACAGAAGCAGGCATTACAAACAGCAGGCAAGCAAAGACACGAATCAAAAATCTCACGGCGTGACCCTTCAATACGAATGGGAGCAATCATCCCGGCATACATCCGCCAGCTTGCGCCGCCCTTGTGAGCCTTGATATGACACAGCGGATATTCCCGTCCCTATCACCGGAGCTGCCATGTCATTTCTGCTCTATCTGGATTATGCAGGCGTTGCGCTGTTTGCCGCCACAGGCGCACTGGCGGCATCCCGCAAGCAGCTCGACATCATCGGCTTTCTGTTTTTTGCCATTGTCACCGGCACAGGCGGCGGCACGGTGCGCGATATTATTCTGGGCCGACTGCCGGTATTCTGGGTCATCAACCCCAGCTATATTGTGATCTGCTGCATGATCGGCCTTGTGGTGTTTTTTACCGCCCATCTGCTGGAATCACGCTACAAATTGCTGATCTGGCTCGATGCCATTGGGCTTTCCGCCTATTGCGTCATGGGAGCCGCCAAAGGCATGGCCGCCACAGGATCGGCCACAATTGCCATTGTCACAGGCGTTTTGACAGCAACACTCGGCGGCGTGTTGCGTGATCTTTTGGCCAATGAACCGTCGGTGCTGTTGCGCCCGGAAATCTACATCACGGCCGCCCTGATTGGCGCGTCCGTGTTCACTGGGGCTTATATGCTGAGCGCTCCGCTCTACTGGGCTTCAGCCGGTGGTGTGCTGGCGGCGTTTCTGGTGCGCGCCGGTGCCCTTTACTTTGGCTGGACCGTACCCACGCACCATCACAGAGCCGGACGCCATCCAGATGATGTTCTGTAACCAAGCAGAAATCTATGAGGGAGACAATTTCAATCCGCCTTCGGGCGCAGGCGAATCACCACGTCCACATGGGCAATTTCCATGCCTTGTGGTGGTTCCGGCAGATTGCCGATTTCAATGTTGCTGACGGGAATATCCAGCACCTCGTTGCGGCCTTCCACAAAAAAGTGATGATGATCCGAAACATTGGTGTCAAAATAGGTTTTGTTGCTTTCCACAGCCAGCACACGGATCATGCCCGCTTCGGTAAACTGATGCAGCGTGTTGTAAACAGTGGCAAGAGAAACCGGCACAGATGCGGCCACGGCTTCCTCATGCAGTTCTTCCACCGTCAGATGCCTGTCGCCCTTGGCAAACAGCAGGGCGGCCAAGGCAACCCGTTGCCGCGTGGGCCTCAAGCCCGAGCGACGCAGTTTTGCTTCAACTTCACCAGAGGCTTGCGCCATCATCCCAACTATCTCCATTCAGTCTCTTGAATTCAGACCGTTCTCTGTACGATATACCGCTAGCAGGAGTGGCTTTCAATAGTTGCTATCGGTGTAAAATTCCAGAAAAGCCCCAGGAATGGGCCGTCTGACCGATTTTACCACTGGTGGAGCTTCAAGGCTTCCTGTATGCGAACGGCAGAAAGCGACCGGGACCGAGGCCATTTCACGTCAATCAAAGCGTTGAAATGAGCTGGCATCGGCTTCAATTCGTCGCCATCTTACTCTAAGTCTCCTATAAGGGAGAGACTGACGGGGGAATTGAAAGACCGATGAACGAAAAACAAAGCAGCTTTAATTACGAAGAAATCCTCGCATGTGGTCGCGGTGAATTGTTTGGCCCGGGCAATGCCCAGTTGCCTTTACCGCCCATGCTGATGGTTCATCGCATCACCGACATCTCCGAGACAGGCGGCAATTTCGATAAAGGCTACGTTCGCGCCGAATATGATGTGCGCCCGGACGATTGGTATTTTCCATGCCACTTCCAGGGCAATCCGATTATGCCTGGCTGTCTGGGGCTGGATGGCATGTGGCAACTCACCGGCTTCTTCCTCGGCTGGCTGGGCGAGCCCGGACGCGGCATGGCGCTTTCCACCGGCGAAGTCAAATTCAAGGGCATGATTCGTCCAGAAACCAAGCTCCTGGAATATGGCATTGATTTTAAGCGCGTCATGCGTGGTCGTCTGGTTCTGGGCACGGCTGATGGCTGGTTGAAGGCAGATGGGGAAACCATCTATCAGGCAACCGACCTGCGCGTTGGTCTTCAAAAGGCCCCTTGAACAAAACCTCATATCTAGGAAAAGGTCGATTTAACATGAGACGGGTCGTAGTTACGGGTTTGGGCATTGTCTCCTCCATCGGCAATGATGCCGCTGAGGTGACAGCCTCTCTGCGCGATGCCAAATCCGGCATTTCATTTTCGCCCGATTTTGCAGAGCATGGCTTCAAATGCCAGGTCTGGGGCAAGCCAACACTGGATCCAACCGATCTTGTGGACCGGCGCGCCATGCGCTTTCTGTCTCAGGGCGGTGCCTGGAATCATGTTGCCATGAAGCAGGCACTGGCCGATTCGGGCCTTGAAGAAAAGGATTATGCCGCCAACGAGCGTGCGGGCATCATCATGGGCTCCGGCGGTTCATCCACCCGCCAGATCATTGAAGCCGCCGACATCACCCGCCAGAACAAAAGCCC
>CAJYRE010000332.1 GCA_913776675.1 Rhizobiaceae bacterium | reverse complement strand
ATAGGAATTGACGTAAGGAGCCATCATCACCAGGGAACTCGGCACATATTTCTGCATGCCGCCGATGAAGTGGAAGAACTCCTTGGAAGGCGAGCCATCCGCATTGGAAAAAATGTTCTTTCCCGTCTCCTTATCCACCACCGACTGGTGAATATGCATGGCAGAGCCCGGCTGGCCCTGCATGGGCTTGGCCATGAAGGTGGCATAAATCCCGTGTTTCAGTGCCGCTTCCCGAATGGTGCGCTTAAACAGAAATACCTGATCCGCCAGCTCGATCGGGTCGCCATGACGCAGGTTGATTTCAAGCTGGGCCGGGCCTTCCTCATGGATCAAGGTATCAATTTCCAGCCCTTGGGCTGCGGAGAAGTGATAAATGTCGTCAATCAGCTCATCGAACTCATTGATGGCGGCAATGGAATAGCCTTGACCACCCACAATCGAGCGGCCAGACCGGCCTTTGGGCGGATGCAACGGATAATCCGGATCATCATTCATTGCCACCAGATAGAATTCGATTTCTGGAGCCACCACCGGCTTCCAGCCTTTGGCTTCATAAAGCGACAGCACGTTTTTCAGCACATTGCGCGGCGTGTAGCTGACTTTTTCGCCTTCGGTACCGACAATATCGCAAATCACCTGCGCGGTTGGGTCTGTCTCCCATGGCACCACAGAGAGTGTTGAGAGATCAGGCACCAGTTTGATGTCGCTATCGCGGGAATCATAGCGGAAATTGCCGGTTTCTTCCGGGTATTCACCCGAAATCGTGTGGCGATAAAGCGCTGATGGCAGCGCCAGCGAGGTGTTGCTGGTGAATTTCGAGGTGGGCATCATTTTGCCACGCGGCACGCCCGCCAAGTCGGGCGTGATGCACTCAATATCCTCGATACCGCGATTGCGCAGCCAAAGAGCCGCTTCTTTCCAGCTTGCAACACCGCGTGTGGCAATAGCGTCCGGGGGAATGCTTGCTTTTTTGGATGCCGCGCCTTTGGGTCTGAGCATTGTTTTCTTTGCAGGCATGTCTCACCGGTTTTTGGTTGATCCTGGCTGCATCATATCGTGCCAAAAGCAATTGGCGAGAGGGAAAGCATGATTGACAGCGAATTCGAGATGGAAAAGAGAGAAGGGGACAGCGCAAGGAGCAGGTTTTGACCCAGACAGCAGATGTGGTGATACTCGGAGCCGGTGCCGCCGGCATGATGGCGGCTATCCGGGCAGGGCAGCGCGGACGCCGTGTGCTGTTGCTGGATCATGCCAAGGCTCCGGGCGAGAAAATCCGCATTTCCGGTGGCGGGCGCTGCAATTTCACCAATATCCATGCCGGGCCGAAAAATTATCTCTCGGCCAATCCGCATTTCGCCAAATCGGCGCTGGCGCGTTTCACCCCCCAGGACTTTTTGGAGATGGTCGAAGCCCATAATATCGGCTGGCACGAGAAAACGCTGGGCCAATTGTTTTGCAACGACAGCGCCAAAGACATTATCCGCATGCTGCTGGAAGAGATGAAGGCGGCAAATGTCAAATTGCAATTGCAGACCGAGATTACCTCTGTTGCCAAAACGTTTGATGGCTTTCGCGTTGATACCTCACAAGGCACCGTCACCTGTCCATCGTTGATTATCGCCACCGGCGGCAAGTCGATTCCCAAAATGGGAGCCACAGGCTTTGCCTATAAAATTGCCGAGCAATTTGGTCTGGCGCTGGTGGAAACCCGCCCCGGTCTGGTGCCGTTAACGCTGGAGCCAACTTTGTTGAACGAGCTGGCTCCCTTGGCGGGTGTGGCGGTGGATGCTTTGGTCAGCCATGGCAAAACCACGTTCCGGGAGGCCTTGTTGCTGACGCATCGTGGCTTGAGCGGGCCATCAATCTTGCAAATCTCCTCCTATTGGCGCGAAGGGGACAGCATCACGCTTGCGCTGGAGCCGGATATGGATTTCCTACAGACTTTGAAGTCCGCCAAGCGCGACAATGGCCGTCAGGCTGTTCAGACGGTATTGGCTCAACATCTGCCCAAGCGGCTGGCGCAATATTGGGTGGAGCGTGCGGGTGTGGACAGGCCGCTGGCGGATATGTCGGACAAGGCTTTGGCCGCTCTGACGGAAGGCCTGCATCGATGGATGTTGAAGCCGGCCGGATCAGAAGGTTATCGCACTGCCGAAGTGACGTTGGGCGGGGTTGATACCAACGGGCTGGAGTCAAAAACCATGCAGGCCAAATCGGTTCCCGGGCTGTATTTTATTGGTGAGGCTGTTGATGTCACGGGTTGGCTGGGCGGCTATAACTTCCAGTGGGCATGGGCATCGGGCCATGCCGCAGGACTGGTTGCTTGACCCCCAATTGTTTGGAATTTATCAACTATAAATCCGCTTGCCTTTCTCAGGCCTTGTTGTTGTAGGACGAATACGGCACTTTTTCAACACTTGTTAATATAGCTGGCTCATCGTGATGTCATGCAACTGTCTTTTTGTTTTACAGAAAGGCTTTTGCAGCTAGGATCATAAAACAGGGATTGATTCCTGAGCTCACAGTTTGAGCTGAACTTTTGGAAAGTGCTGCCCATGAACAGACCCATCCGGAAGGCCCGCGCCATCGCCATCATCAAGGCGCGTGAAGATCACAGCAAAATCATGCTGCGCACCGCAGCCATGGGTATTCTGGCGAGTTTTCTCGTCTATGGAGTGATGATCTCCGGTATTTTCGGCTGAGACATTCCGTTTTTCTCACGTTTCCCCTTCGGCGCTTGCTTGGTATGCTTGCGTCTTGAAAAGTGTTGTTTAGCAAAATCGCCTCTTCATTGGGTGGCTCTCGCCGCCTTCCACGCCACGAATATGCGTGTTTTCCAAAAGGTTGTTACCACTGTCGGCTTCGCGCGCCATTGCCGTTCGAAGCTGCGAAAGGCAATGGTTGCGTCGTTGCGGTCCATTGGACGCAAAATCCAGTGCTTTTGGCGATGGCAAACAAGATCTTCAGACTTTTTTAGGGACATCATGCGACTAATTGATGGCGAAATGTTCAATATATTTTCGGAATATATGTTTCGCCCAAGAGTTTACGGGGGCTGCTATGTTCTTTGATCGTCTTCTTTCGGGTTGGAAAATCCAGACAAAGGTACTTGTCTTCATTGTGCCTTTTGTTCTCAGCATAACGGCGGTTGGACTTTCCAGTCTTTACGCATCTCGGCTTTTGCAAAGTCAGATACAATTGTCAAATGGTGTCGTCGAAACTCTGGGCGGTTTCAAGAACGTTTATGCGGCGATGACGGAATTCCTGCAACAGACCACACAGGACAACAAAACAACGCTTGATTCCCAAATCAGCACACAGCTTGCGCAATTGAAAGATGCCCGCGCCGGAATTACCGATGACAATGGCCGCACCCAAATGGATGCCGCGATTGCTGGTACGCAGGCCATTGCAGGCCGGGTGAGTGAGTTGTGGCAGTTGAACAAGGACGAGCTGGATTTGCGCGCCTCGATTCAGGCTGATTCCGACAAGCTGTCGAAGTACAAGAGCTATCTGTTTACGGGTGCCACCAAGATACGAGCTAACCTGTCTGGTGATGAAAACAAAGCCAAGACCATGCTGCTTCAATCTGAAGCGCTGATCAAGAGTGCCGATTTCATCTCGGAAATGGTGGCCAATTTCAATGCCGCCGCGACCCCCGATGCCAAGATGGCGATTATCAAGGGTGCGATGGCCGAATTGCAGACCCAGACCACCGAAATTGTCGCCGACCTGCCGTACAGCCGGAAAAATATTGGCGAGATGCTCACAGACAATGTCGCCCGTTTAAAAGAATTGGCCGATCATCCGACCGCTGATGATGCCACCATGACGGCCATGGATCAGACGATTAATCTGCTGCGCCCCGTTTCCGTACGGCTTCAGGGAGCCACCATCATCAAGGCACGGGAAGCTTCCAAGGCTTTTGTCGCGCTGGATCAGCCGATTGCCGAAGCAACGACGCTGGTGAATGATATGCGTCAGGTGGTCGAACTTGCTGATGCCGTGGAGCTGAAAAGCGCGCGTTTTCTGGCTGATCCCTCTGAAGAAAATATGAATAAGCTCCAGCCTGCGCTGGATGGTCTTGGTCGTCGGGTTGCTGATGGCAACCGCCTTGCCAAAGTGCCCAATGATTTGAAGGCGGGTATTTCGGTGATGGCACCACTGCCAAAGGCCATCAATGACAAGGCGAAGCGTTTGATTGACATCACGGCGCGTCGGACCAAGGCCTTTGAATCGGCGGCCGGTGACATTCGCAACATCTGGGCAAAACTGACCGACTATGCCGCATCACAGCAGGCTGTTGCTGAGGTTAATCGCCGTGCCGCTAACACGCTGTCTGTAACGGCGACGCTGGTTGGTCTTGTGGTGGCTGTGATTGCCGGTTTCGGGCTGATTACCACCTTCAAGGGACCACTCACCCGTATCACCAACACCATGCGCCAGTTGGCGTCAGGTAATCTGACGGTGGCCGTTGAAGGCGATAAGCGCCCCGATGAAATTGGCGATATGGCCCGTGCGTTGGGTGTGTTCAAAGACAATGCTGTTGCCAAAATTCGTGCTGAAGCTGAGGGTGAGCAGGTGCGTGCGCAAATCGAGGCAGACCGCGCCCGCAATGATGCGGAAAAGCAGCAGGCTGATCAGGAAGTGCAGTTTGCTGTTTCAGAACTGGCCGCAGGCCTTGAGCGCCTGGCCAATGGCGATGTTTCGGCCACGCTGGATCGTCCGTTCGCGGGCCGCATGGAACAGTTGCGTTCGGACTTTAACCGTTCGCTGACCCGCCTGAAGGAAACCATTGCGCTGATTCAGGGCAATGTCACGGCCATTCAGGGCAATGTACAGCAAATGGCCCATTCCACCGATGACCTGTCGCGCCGTACCGAAACGCAGGCTGCATCGCTGGAAGAAACCGCCGCTGCCGTCAATGAAGTCACCTCCAATGTGCGTCAGGCTGCTGACAAGGCCCGTGAGGTTAACCAAATTGTCGGTGAAACCCGCAGCAATGCTGAGAAATCGGCTGTGGTTGTCAACAACGCAGTCTCGGCCATGGGGCGTATTGAAGACGCATCCAAAAAGATCGAGCAGATCATCAGCGTGATTGAGGAAATCGCCTTCCAGACCAACTTGCTGGCACTGAATGCCGGTGTAGAAGCTGCTCGAGCTGGTGAGGCGGGCAAGGGCTTTGCCGTGGTGGCTCAGGAAGTGCGTGAGCTTGCGCAACGCTCCGGTCGCACCGCCAAGGACATCAAGACGCTGATCAATACTTCAACCGAGGAAGTCAACGCGG
>CAJYRE010000331.1 GCA_913776675.1 Rhizobiaceae bacterium | reverse complement strand
GAGGAAAAGGCACTGCAATTGGCAACGGCCAGTGTTTATGAAATTCTGGCCCGGTCGATGAAACGTCAGAGCGATGAGCTGACACTGGAACAGGATCAATCCAGTCTGAAAACGCCGATGGCGCTGGTGCAAATCCGCCGATTGATGCATCCCGCCACACGACCGGGGCGGACATAATCTCCAAAAATACAAATTATAGATTTTATCTTGTCAACAATGGTGCAACGCGGTAATCAACCCTCATGACACAATTTCCTTCTTCCCTTTCTTCCGGCTACCGCAACTTTATGAGTGGCCGTTATGTGGATGAGCGTCAGCGCTACCGCACCCTTGCCGAACATGGCCAAAGCCCCCAAACCATGATTGTCGCCTGTTGCGACTCCCGCTCGGCACCGGAAACCATTTTCGATTGCGGCCCGGGCGAGCTTTTTGTGGTGCGCAATGTCGCCAATATGGTGCCACCCTACGAGCCAGATGGACAATATCACTCCACATCGGCAGCCCTTGAATTTGCGGTGCAGGCCCTGAAGGTCAAGGACATTATCGTCATGGGCCATGGACGCTGTGGTGGTATTCGTGCAGCCCTCGACCCCAACGCCGAGCCACTCTCGCCCGGTGATTTCATTGGAAAATGGATGAATCTGGTCAAGCCCGCCGCCGAGCAATTGCAAAATGCCTCGGTGATGACGGATGCCGAGCGCCAGACCGCCATGGAGCGGATTTCCATCCGCAATTCCATCGAAAACCTGCGCACCTTCCCTTACGTGCGCGCACTGGAAGACGCAGGACAACTGGCCATTCACGGTGCCTGGTTCGATATTTCCAACGGTGAGCTTTGGGTGATGGATTCCGACACCCGCGATTTCAAGCGGCTGGATCCTGAGATTTTGGAAGACTGATCAATATAAAAAGGCCGGGCTTAAACCCGGCCTTTTTACATTCATATTTTACTGCTGATCGATCTGCTTGCCAATATAGGCAATGGCCTGCTGATAGACCACAGCGGCATTCCAGCCACCAATCGCTGCAAAATTTGGCTCGCCGGGCTGATAGCCTGCACCCGGCTGCCAGCCATGGCCCTTGAGGAAGTTGGCCGTCGAGGCCAGAGCATCGGCGCGCGAGCCGATCAGGTCAATGCGGCGGTCACCGTCGCCATCCACGCCGAACTGCAAGACGTTCTTGGGCAGAAACTGTGTCTGACCCACTTCGCCATGAGCGGCACCGCGCGATGAGCTGCTCAAAGTGCCATCCGCCACCAACTTCAGGGCGGCATAGAGCTGATCGGTGAAATATTCGGTGCGGCGGCAATCGAAGGCCAGTGTCGAGACAGCCGACAGCGTCGGCTCATTACCCATATAGTTGCCAAAGCCGGTTTCCATGCCCCAGATGGCAATCAGCGGACCGGCAGGCACACCGTAGCGGCGCTCAATCGAGGCAAAAAGCGCTGCATTGGCGCGCTTCATGCTTTTGCCACGGCTGATAATGGCGGCACCGCCCCGCTTTTTCATAAACTCATCAAAAGACAGCTTGAAGCTTTTCTGCCCCCGATCAGCGCGAATGGTGGGCTGATTATAATGCACACCGGTAAATGCGCGATCCAGAACAGAACGGCTGATGCCGCGCTGCTGTGCCTCAACCTTGAAATCCTCGACCCATTGGTCAAAACCAGCAGATGTATTGCCGCATTTGGGGGCAGCATTAGCAATGCTGGTGGCTGAAATCACAGCCGTGGCAGCGACAAAAGACATTGCAAGAAACTGCGAAAATCGCATGGTTACCTCGTTCAGAAATGGGGCAAAAGGAATGAGCAGCGAACGGCGACCATGCCAGTCCCATTGATATTTGTCACGTCAGGATGAAAATATCTTCATTCAGACACGATGTCGTGATCAGCCAAAGTATCAATGGCCGGAAGACATCCCTCCGGCCACGAAACCCAAAACACCTCAGGCAGCGTTGGCCTTGGGCGAAATCAAACCACGGTTGATCAGCAACTCGGCAATCTGCACTGCGTTCAGCGCTGCACCCTTGCGCAGGTTGTCGGAAACAACCCAAAGGTTCAGGCCGTTTTCAACCGTTGCATCTTCGCGGATACGCGAGATGTAGGTGGCATCTTCGCCAGCGCATTCAATCGGGGTGATGTAGCCGCCGTTTTCATGCTTATCGACCACCAGGCAACCGGGGGCTTCGCGCAGGATGTCACGCGCCTGATCAGCGGAGATTTCCTTCTCGAACTCCAGATTGACGGATTCGGAATGGCCAATGAACACCGGCACGCGCACAGCCGTGCAGGTGACCTTGATCTTCGGGTCCAGCATCTTCTTGGTTTCGGCCAGAACCTTCCATTCTTCCTTGGTGTAGCCGTCTTCCATAAAGCTATCGATATGCGGAATGACGTTGAACGCGATGCGCTTGGTGAACTTCTTGTTCTCCACCGGATCGGCCACAAACACGGCGCGGGTCTGGGTGAACAGCTCATCCATGCCTTCCTTGCCAGCGCCGGAAACGGACTGATAGGTAGACACCACGACGCGCTTGATGGTGGCAAAATCATGCAGAGGCTTCAGAGCCACAACCATCTGCGCAGTCGAGCAATTTGGATTGGCAATGATGTTGCGGCGCTTGAAGCCCTCGATGGCGTCCGGGTTTACTTCCGGCACGATCAGCGGCACATCGGCATCATAACGCCATGCGGAGGAATTATCGATGACCACGCAGCCCTGCGCACCAATCTTGGGCGACCACTTTTGCGAAACCGTGCCGCCAGCAGACATCAGGCAAATATCGGTATCGGAAAAATCATAGTTTTCCAGATTCTGAACCTTCAGAACCTTATCGCCATAAGACACTTCCGTGCCTTGCGAACGCGCCGAGGCCAAAGCCACGACCTCGCTGGCGGGAAAGCCACGTTCCACCAGAATATTCAGCATTTCCCGGCCAACATTTCCGGTGGCACCTGCTACTGCAACTTTGAAACCCATAATCTTGCTCTCTTTCTGTCTCTCCTCGGGTGGATGAGGGGGAAAGCGCGCAACGTTTGCGTCTTTCCTTGTCCCCGGCCGTGCCGGGGAGAGAGCGGGGGCCAGAGACGTCAGACGGTTTTGGTCGTCGTTTTGGCCTTGGTTTTGGAAGGATTGGAAAACGCCATCCGCGCACCGGCAGATTCTGCCAGTGAACAATGTGCAGCAATGTCAAAGCTGAACTGATGCATTCCACGTTTCCTTTATGTCCCTTTGCCTTTAGCGGTTTTTATGCTGGTGTCAAGAAAATCGCGCAGATTGCTGCATCACAAACCCGATGCGTACGGAAAGAGGCCGCGGTTTATTAGACGAAAGTCATGCGTCGAAAGCATATCTCTCGATTCACATGATTTTCTGTCACTTTGTAGGGAATTCGAGGCCACACAACCCTGGAGGAGGGCGCGGCCATCGGAGAGCTTGTTTTGGAGGAACAGCAATGGCAAATGTCGCAAGCCTGCATGGCACGCCACGCAGCATGACAGCCGAAGAGCGAAAGGTTATTTTTGCCTCGTCTCTCGGAACGGTCTTCGTGTGGTATGATTTTTATCTCTACGGTTCGCTGGCCATTTACATCGGGGCCACATTCTTTTCGCAATATCCCGAAACCACCCGCAATATCTTCACACTTCTGGCTTTTGCCGCTGGCTTTCTGGTGCGTCCCTTCGGGGCGCTGGTGTTTGGACGGCTCGGCGATATGGTCGGGCGCAAATACACCTTTCTGATGACCATCGTCATCATGGGCTCGTCCACCTTTCTGGTGGGCGTTCTGCCCGGCTCGGCCACCATCGGCATTGCAGCCCCCATTATTCTGATTGCGCTGCGCATGTTGCAGGGCTTGGCGCTGGGTGGTGAATATGGCGGTGCCGCCACCTATGTGGCCGAACACGCGCCGCATGGCCGCCGCGGTTTTTACACATCGTGGATTCAAACCACGGCAACCCTCGGCCTGTTTCTGTCGCTGCTGATCATTCTGGGCATTCAGACTGCCATGGGCAAGGAAGCCTTCACAGAGTGGGGCTGGCGTGTGCCCTTCCTCGTGTCATCGATTCTGCTGGGCATTTCTGTATGGATTCGCATGCAGATGAATGAATCCCCCGCCTTCAAGAAGATGAAGGAAGAGGGAACCCATTCGAAAGCGCCCCTCTCTGAAGCCTTTGGCCAATGGAGAAACGCCAAGTTTGCGATTATCGCCCTGTTTGGTGCGGTCGCCGGTCAAGCCGTTGTCTGGTATGCGGGTCAATTCTACGCCTTGTTCTTCTTGCAAAACGTGCTGAAGGTG
>CAJYRE010000330.1 GCA_913776675.1 Rhizobiaceae bacterium | reverse complement strand
CTTTACGCTTGGCTTCATAGAGGGCCAGATCGGCATCAATTTGAATCTTGCGTGCATCGGTTTTAATGCCATTGGCTTGTGCAATGCCGATGGACACGCCAAACCGGCAGGTGAAGCCCTCGAAATCAAAGGGAATGTTCATTTCCTTGATGATCCGTTCGGCCAGATCGGCGGCAATTTTGGGATCCACCACATCACGCAGCAACACCACGAATTCGTCGCCGCCAATGCGCGCGACCAGATCCGGATGGCTGATATGCCGTTGCAGCACATTGGCCGCGTTGACCAGCATGGCATCGCCGGCCGCATGTCCAAGGGTGTCGTTGATTTCCTTGAAGCGATCCAGATCCAGATGCAAAATGGTAAAGCGGGCACGGCCAGTCTTGCCCAGTAGGGTCAAGGCATCCAACTCCCGGTCGATCTTGCGGCGGTTGGCAAGTCCCGTCAAAGGATCATGCAGCGCGTTGTATTCGATGCGGTTTTTGGTCAGTTCCAGCTCGATGTTGCGGGCTTCTGCCTCGGCCTTGGCCTTGCGCAATTCCTCAGTCAAAAGCACATCCGCCGTCACATCAAAGGTAACACCGCTGAGTTTGCGGCCACCGTTGCGATCGGTTCGCAATTGTCCAATATTGCGCACGTAACGAATGCTGCCATCCTCCAGCAGAATGCGATGGGTGGTGGAAAGGCGCGTGCCATCTTGTTCTGCGGTTTTGGTTTGTGCCAACACCATCGGAATGTCATCAGGATGGATATTGCGCAGCCATAGCTCTACGGAAATAGCATCGGAGGTCAGCGGAATATTGTAAAGGTGGCACATACGATGGTCCCACACCGTGCGCCCTATTGAAAAATCGTGTTGCCAGATGCCGCAATTATAGGAATCCAGCGCGAGTTCGAACCGCTCCGAGAGATCTTCAAGCTGATGCTCGCGGATGGACAGTTCATCCAGGGCCAGTTCCAGTTCTGCATTCTTGATGTCAGAGCTTTCTTTTGCGGCCTGCAGATCATGTCGCATGGCCACATCTGCCGTAATATCCAGCAGAATACCTGTCACACGCCCCGGCTTGGTTTGGTTGGAGTATGCTCCCACAGACCGCACATGGCGTATGCTTTCATCTTTGAAAACCACGCGATATTCTTCCGTGCAAGGCATATCGCTTTTGCGGCTGCGCAGCAAATGCTGTTCCACTTTGTGACGATCCTGAGGATGAACGGCGGCCAGCCACTTCTCGAAACTATGGGCCGGAGCATGGACGGAAGTTAGCCCTTGCAGGTGGGCGGCGCGGCCATCATGGCGAATGTCGTTGGACATATCTTCCAACTCCCATATGCCGATATTCGAGCTATCCATGGCCAGTTCAAACCGCTTGGCCAGCAGTCTGTGCTTTTCTTCTGCGGCTTTGATATTCTGCCTGTGACGGTTACGCTCGATCAGCAGCAGGGCAATGCTGGAAAACAGGGTGGAGAAAATCAGGCCGACCGCGACAAGCGTAAAACTGAGGTTGGGTGTGCCAGGCGGGCCGTTTTCCCAGCCACCTTTCGGACGGGCGCTGACCTGCAACTCGCCCTCGCTAAACGCAATTGTCTTGCTTTCCGCATCATCGTTCAGAAGTGATGGAGAGCCAAAGAGAACATCGTTGACGTTGGTGTTGCGGGCAATGATCAGCAATTCAATCGGCGGTGCAGGTGATGACGCCGGATCGGAAACAGAGTGTTGATGCTTCCAGGCCGGGAAGAGCAACATCGAGGTGTTGACAGTGGCACGAACGACAATACGCGGGCGTGGTGCCAAAGCGGGCAAAATCATCTCAAGCTGCAACTTGCCGTCCGCAAGAACGCGGGTGCCCGTTTCTTCCCCATCAGGGATTTTCACCGTTTGGGTCTGAACCTTTACGGTATTATCGTCGCCGCGAATCCATTGTATTTCCTTGTCATGATTGCGGTTCAGCGAAATGGACAGGAATTTTGGCTCTGCCCGCAAGATGCTGCGGATGATGCGGTCAACTTCATCGGTCGATTGATCATTGCTGTAGGGCGTTGCGTTGGCAACATAGGACAAGGTTGTGAGCGCGCGATCAACATGCAGGGACGTGAGCATTTCAATGCGCACCAATTGATCCTGCGCGAAGGCTCTGCTGCGTTTGATGTTGTCTTCTGTACTGAGCGCATTCAGATGAAACAATGTCGCCCAGAGCAATGCAAATGATACAGCCAGTAGAATCCCGATTTGCTTATTGGAAAAATGAAGTTTCTTTAGGTATTCTCTTTCCAATGGAGCCGCCATTTCTTTTGAAGCATGACACATAGCAGTGAAACATCATCTGCAAAAATGGCATGTATCGACCAACATTATAAAACGCATTGTATATTCATCATCAGTGACGATGCACTTTTGATGATTTTCTTTTGTCAGACCAGACGATAACGCGATGCTCTCCATTGTTGTTGGCGCATCGGATGTTTCCAAAAACCGGTTCTCGCTTTTCGGTCCGATGCTTTAGGATACTGCGGGCGGTAGCAACGACCCCAAACAGATCGCAAGGTTTCTCGGATGGCTTGATCTGTGCAGTTTATATTCGCCTCTGTGTATATAGTGTTAATGTCAGCCATATTGTTGATTGAGTGGTCATTTATATTATAATAAAACAGGAATATTGCGATTATTTTGTTTACGATTTATTGAGCATGATACATGTTTGAGGTGGGGTAATTCATCCATTGTCTTTCTCCGACAATCCGTTTGACGCACCAGAAGGATGTCGGGAAACCAAATCTGCCACATTTAACAGCTTAAATGACCTGGTTGAGCATTCGGCAATTGCAGTGGAGGAGGTATGCGTCCTATCTTCAGGCGTGGATGCAATACGTCTTTGATAAATGCCCATAGAATGACAAGAGCAGGAGTGACAATATGCGGATTTTGATGGCAATGCTGCTGATTGTATTCAGCTTTTTGTCGCCGATGGCGGCTATGGCGGAAAGTGCGGATGTTGAATCTGTTGTCAAAGCGGTGAATCCGAAAAAATCAACGCTGACGCTGGAAGATGGAAAAACCTACACTGTACCAGCGGAATTTAATTTTGATGGTCTGGCAACGGGCACCAAAGTGATTGTTTATTATACCGTTGTGGATGGTGTGCGGATGGTGGACGATTTGCAAGTTCTCAATTAAAACGCTGCGGTTTCAGTGGCATCCAGCCAGAGGAGCTGTTTGGAGGCTGTATCAATGCGCAGAACCCGGTCTTGCGGGATGTTCATGTCGCAGGCCTCGTTGCCGTCAACATCGCCAATCAAGCGGAAGAAGCTGCGGATCACCCCGCCATGGGTAACGGCAATCGTGTCTTTTTGCAAAGAGGCAAGCCATGCTCCGGTCCGCCAGGACAAGATTTCATAGCTTTCCGCATGCTGACCGGGAGCGAGAAAGTCCCATTTGCCGCGTGAGCGCTCTTTGAGACGTTGCGGAAACTGCTTTTTCAGCTCGGCCGTTGTGCTGCCTTCCCAATCGCCAAAGCAGATTTCTTTTAATCTTTCATCGGTGTCATAGGCCTGTGCCGGCAATTGCATCTGACGGCGTATCAGTTCCATGGTTTCGCGGGTGCGTCCCAGAGGCGAAGCAATAAAATCAAATTCAGAGATGCGATCACCCAAAAGGGAGGCGAGAAGATTGCCGTTTTG
>CAJYRE010000329.1 GCA_913776675.1 Rhizobiaceae bacterium | reverse complement strand
CAATCTTTCGCCCCGTTTGGGGATGTGATCGAGGCCGATCCCGCCACCATGCGCCTGATCAACGGCGGCACCACCGAGCGTTTTCACGCTCTTGCCAGTCCTGAAGTGGTGGGTGAGGGGGCGCGGGTGATTCTGAATATTTTCCGGGGGCAACCGCGACGATTTCCTTACGAGATCACCATGATGGAGCGGCATCCTTTTGGTAGCCAGAGTTTTACCCCCTTGTCGGGGCGACCCTTTCTGGTGGCCGTATCGCTGGATGAAGGGGGCAGGCCCGGCGAGCCAAAAGTGTTTCTGGCACAAGCCCATCAGGGTGTGAATTATCACCGTAATGTCTGGCATCATCCTTTGATGGCGCTTGGGGAGATCAGTGATTTTCTGGTTGCGGATCGGGATGGTCCGGGCAACAATCTCGAAGAGTTCTTTTTTGAAGAACCCTACCGGATTGAGGAGCCAGCGCTATGACCGGATTGACCACCCATGTTCTCGATACCGCTCTGGGCCGTCCGGCCTATGGCCTGCGCATCCAATTGATGCGGATGAAGGGCGAGGAAGCGGAGCTGATCAAGACCGTTTTCACCAATGACGATGGCCGCGTTGATGGTGGCCCGATTTTGGCGGGTGATGAATTTCAGATTGGCCAGTACCAATTGCTGTTTCATGCCGGAGATTATCTGCGCGCCATGGGTGCTGTGTTGACGGAGCCAGCGTTTCTGGATGTCATCCCCATCCGCTTTGGCATTTCCGATACCTCGGCCCATTACCATGTACCGCTGCTGCTCTCGCCTTACGGTTATTCGACTTACCGGGGTAGTTGATCATGCGTTTTGCCGCCATTGCCGATATTCACGGAAACTGTCTGGCGTTGGAAGCGGTTCTGGCGGATATTGTCGCGCAAGGTATTGATTATAAAAACGTTGTTAATCTCGGCGATTGTTTCTCTGGCCCGCTGGAGGCGGGGCGAACGGGAGATCTCTTGCTGCTGCTGGATCTTGTCACCGTGCGCGGCAATCATGATCGCTATCTGATCGAGCAGCAGCGGGCGGCCATGCATTCTTCTGATGCGGTGGCGTTTGATCAACTGGCAGAGCGGCATCTCGATTGGTTGAAGAAACTGCCGTTTTCAAAGGTGTGGCGCGATGAGGTCTATCTGTGCCACGCAACGCCCGTGGACGATAACACCTATTGGCTGGAGTCCGTGACAGCCGACGGTGTTGTGCATCTGAAATCGCGGGCGGAGATTGAGGGGTTTGCCCAAGGTATTGAGCAGGAATTGATCCTCTGTGGCCATTCACACATTCCGCGCACAGTGAAACTCTCCGATGGTCGGTTGATCGTCAATCCCGGCAGCGTCGGCTGCCCGGCCTATGACGATGACCAGCCATTTTATCACAAGGTCGAGACCGGCATGCCGCATGCCTCCTATGCCATTGTTGAAAAGACGGCGCATGGCTGGGCGGTGACTTTCCGGCAGGTGTCTTACCAATCATCTGGCCATGGCACGGCTTGCCGCTGACCGTGGCCGGGGCGATTGGGCCAGCGGGTTGGAGAGTGGCTGGTTGGGGTGAGGTGTCAATGATGCAGATGTTTTGATGCGGGGTTTACCCCCCTGTCCTGTTGGACATCTCCACGACAAGGAGGGAGATCAAGTAGACGTGGCCGCTCATTTCTACTGATAAGGTTATGATTTCCGAAAGCTGGGACAGATGATGGGAACGGAGTGGTCCACTCCCAATCGATCTCCCCCCCTTGAGGGGGAGATGGCTGGCAAGCCGGAGGGGGGTAAGCCCCGGATAGAAGCGTTTAAGTCGGTTCATACTTCAACCCATCAAGGCTTACTCGCCACACCCGCCACATAGGTTTCCACCACCACCCGGTCATCGCCCAGCGTTTGCATCAAAAACAACTCTTCCGTGAGCGTGGTTACGGCTTCCATTTTCAGCGCCATGGCGGGCGTGGCACTGGCGTTGAGGACCACTAGATCTGCCTCGGTACCCGGCTCCAATGTGCCGATTTTATCGGCCAAAGACAGGGCTTTCGCGTTGCCCAAGGTCATATGATAGAAGCTTTCCAGCGGGTTCAGCCGCTCACCTAGCAATTGCTGGATTTTATAGGCCTCATCCATGGTGCGCAGCATGGAATAGCTGGTGCCGCCGCCAATATCGGTGGCCACGGCCACGCGCACCGGCTTTTCCCGCCGCTGGATGGCTTTCAGCGGAAACAGGCCGGAGCCGAGGAAGAGGTTGGATGTGGGGCAGTGGACCGCCACCGAGCCAGACTCCGAGAGCGCATCAGCCTCACGCTCGGACAGGTGAATGGCGTGGCCAAACAGGGTCTTTTTGCCCAACAGACCGTAGCGGGCGTAAATATCCGTATAGTCGATCGCGTCCGGGTAAAGGCTGGCCGTGAAGTCAATTTCCTCCCTGTTTTCAGAGAGATGGGTCTGGATATGTAGATCGGGAAATTCATAGGCCAGCGCTTGCGTGCGCTCCATCTGTTCTGGCGTCGAGGTAATAGCAAAGCGCGGGGTAATGGCCACCATATTGCGACCGCGACCGTGCCAGCTTTCAATCAATTCGCGGGTTTCATCATAGCCGCTTTGTGGTGTGTCCAGCAGGCCTTGCGGGGCGTTGCGGTCCATCATCACCTTGCCCGCAATCATGCGGGTGCCGCGCCGTGCGCTCTCAGCG
>CAJYRE010000328.1 GCA_913776675.1 Rhizobiaceae bacterium | reverse complement strand
CGTTTGAGCTCGGCATGACGCTCGCAGACATCTGGAGCGAAGGCGAGGGCGAATTGCAGGTGCGTCTCGATACCGGGCAAACCTATGTGTGGAACGATGCTTTCCTCTCCGGTGATCGCCCGACGATCACCGAGGGCGAAGGCGGCAAGGTGGCCCTGAAATGGTCCGCGGGCAGCGCTGAGGAGGTGATTTGATGAACAAGGTTCTGGCAGGCAAAAACCTCACCATTGATCTGGATGAAGATGCGC
The DNA here is from genome assembly GCA_913776675.1 of Rhizobiaceae bacterium. Lineage (GTDB taxonomy): Bacteria > Pseudomonadota > Alphaproteobacteria > Rhizobiales > Rhizobiaceae > Allorhizobium. The sequence goes on along the minus strand of CAJYRE010000328.1, from coordinate 3,680 downwards.
CCGTGGCGGCATCGACCGCTTCGGAGCAGGCCGTGGTGGATCTGGATGGCGGCCCCTCTGCCACCAGTGACATCGTGGACGAGGACGGCGATCCGCGTGATCGCCTGCCGGATCGGGCGGTGCAGAATGCGGATGGTTCGGTGACATTGCCGCTTCTCTATCCGCAGACCCTGACCACCAAAAAGGATGGCAAGGTCAGCGAAAAACAGTTCAATGCCCTGACCTTTCACCGGATGCGCGGAGCCGACCAGATGGCCATTTCTGCGGTTTCCGAGGAAAAGCAGATTGCGGTTGCCTTTGCGCGCTCAACCCGCATGACCCAGATGGTGATGGACAGGCTGTATGAAAAGCTTGACCTTGCCGACATTACCGACGCAGGCCGGGTGCTGAACCATTTTTTGGGGAATGGCCGCAAAACTGGCCGGTAATTCTGGGAGGCCTTGCCGATGGCTCCGGTTTCAGCGCGTCTGAAATCGGAGCCATGACCCGCGATGAGGCGGTCACATGGTGGAATTGCATCATGTCGTTTCGTCAGGATGTGCAGAAAGCCAGTCAGGACAGTTGAAAACAGATCATGCCCGCCCGGTTGCCCACCGTGGCGGGCATGATCATTTTTGCGCGTGCGCGATAGGTTTGGCCGGAAAAGTGGCCCCCGGTTTTCCGAAGAGACAAGCGGAAAAGCAAGGGTTTGGCCACCAAACCGGAGGCAAGGCGTGTCCAATAGCACTAGCATAGATCTCGACGTAATCGTGCGTCTCAAAGACCTTTTGACTGGCCCTTTAAAGGGGTTGAAATCGTCGTTAAGCGATGTTGTCGCGGTGGCAAAGCAGATTGGCGATGCCGTTTCCAACATCAATTTCAAGGCACCGCTGGAAGGGGCTGCCGCCTTCCAGCAAAAACTGCTGGATATTGCGGTCAATCAGGGGCTGGTTGGCAATGCCGCCTTCAAGACGGTGGCCGACATGCGTCGCCAGTTTCAGGAACTGGCGATTTCCAGCGGGCAATCATCGCAAGGCATCGCCGACGCCGCAGGCCAGATGATTGCCGCCGGGGTTGATCCCGGTCGGGTGAAAGCCTCTATCGGCACCATTGCCACAACCGCAACGGCGGCCAACGCGGACATCAAGGATGTGGCCGCGCTGGCGACATCCCTGATGCAAAATCTCCATGTTCCCGCCGACCAGATGGCGGCAACGCTGGATGGTCTGGTGGTGGGCGGCAAGCTGGGCGCGTTTGAGCTGAAGGACATGGCCAAGTCGTTTCCCACCCTGACCGGCGAGATGGCAAAGCTGGGCATCACCGGACGCGAGGCAGCAACCCAACTGGCGGCCATGCTGGAAATTGCCGCCAAAGGCACGGCAAGCCCTGCGGAAGCGGCCAGCAATCTCAACAGTTTTCTCAGCAAGATCACCTCGCCGGAGGTGAAGAAGAATTTTGAGAAAATGAATGTCGATATTGAAGGGGTGATGCGCAATGCCGCCGCACAGGGCGGCAATCCCATTGATGCGGCTATCCAGAAAATCTCGGAGCTGACGGGCCTGTCGGGCCGCGAGGTGGATGGTTTGATGGCGAAAACCAAAGCCAGCGGCTTGAACGGTGCTGCAGCCCTGGAAGACGTGCGCAAAAAGCTGCAAGCCATGCAGGGCGCAGACACACTGGGCACGCTGTTTTCCGATGCCGATGCCACAGCCTTTCTCATTCCCGCGCTGGCCAACCTCAAGGAATACAAGGAAACCCTCGACAAGATCAGAACGGCGGATGGCTCCACCACCCGACAGGATCATGCCACGCAAATGCAGGGCCTTGGCCACCAGCAGGGAACGCTCACGGAATTGAAGGGCCAGATTGGCGATGAAACCGGCAATGCCCTTGGCACATGGTTGCCAGCCCTGAATGACAATCTCAAAAGCGCATTGGAGAGCTATCGGCAGTTCAATGCCGAAACGAACGGGCTGGGCACGACGCTTCTGTCCGTGGGCGGCGGTGTGGTCGCGGCTGCGGATGGATTGGGAAAGCTGGCCTCGGCCGTGGCGGTTCTCAAGAGCGGCTTTGAGATTGTGCTGGCTCCTTTCATGACAGCGGGGCGTCTGGCGATCAGTAGCGGCCAGTATTTTGCCACGGCTGCCCAAAACGCCATTGGCCTTCAGGCGGCGCTGGCGGGCATGGAAGGCGTGGAATTCACCGGCCTTGCCCGGTTTTCCGTCGGGCTGCGCGGCATTCTCATGGCCATTCCCGGCGTGTCGCTGCTGGGCGGTGTGTTTTCCGCCGTTGGCGCTGTCATTGCCGGTATTTCTGCGCCGATCTGGGGCGTGATTGCCGCCGTCGCAGGTGTTGCCCTTGCCATCTATCGCTACTGGGAGCCGATCAGCAATTTTGTCGAGGGCTTTGCCTCGGCCATCCTGCAGGCCATGGGCAATTTCCAATCGAACATGATGGGGTTGGCGGGCCAGAAACTGCTCGATTTCGCCCAATGGCTGGGCATTGATGAAGGACAGATTGCCTCGGTGATCAACGGTGTCATGGGCATGGCCAATCGCATCGTTGCTGTCATCAAGGGCATTCCCGGCATGGTCGGCAATTTCCTGTCCGATCTGTTTTCGATGAAGGATTATTCCGCCGAGGCTGAAGCCGAATTCCGCGCCTCTGGCGAGAATATGGGCAACACAATGGTCAAGGCGATTCAGGATGCCTTTGATGGTCTGGTCAACTGGTTCACCACCCTGCCTGCACGCATCAAGCAAGCGATTGGCAAGATCGACTTTTCGAGCATATTGCCAAGTTACGTGGTCAAGCTTTTGGGCCTCAATAGCCAGGAAACATCCGGTGTCACATCATCCGGTGTCACGCTAGCCGGTGTCACATCACCCGGTGCCAACGAAAACCCGCTGCCAAAGGTTGAGGCCAACCCGCAAGAGGTCAAAGACTTGCGCACCTCGATGACCGAGATGACCAAAACATGGCCGATTGCGGCCCAGATCGGCATGCGTGATTTCCAGAACGTTCTGATGAATGGCGGAGATGATGCCGCGAAAAAGGCACTGCAAATCCGTCAGGACATCAAGGATCAACTGACGATCGCCGGAAGTGTCGATATTGACACGGGCAGGATGGATGAGGCGCTGAGGATTGCTACCCAGATTGCAACGACACTGAAGGGCGTGAGCGCTGTTTCACCAGCAACACCTCCCACGTCCGACAACGGAAACCCGCTGCCGTCAACACCGCTGCCGTCGGCAGGATCGCCAACAACCCCGACCTCGCAGAAGGTCGACGTCAACAGCAATACAACAGTCAAATTTATTGGCCCCGGCGAGGTCGTCAGTCACGAAACCAATGTGACGCCATCACAAACAAACCTCAACACTGGCCGTGCGATTGGGAGAGAATAATGCAACTGGATGATCTGAATGCGGGCTATGGCCTGTTGCCCGGCATGTTCCGTGGCATTCCCATCAGCATTGTCGATGCCAAGAATGATTATGGTCGGCGGGTGATGGAATATCTGTTTCCCGGCGTCGATCCCGCCGCCTATGATGATTTTGGCAAGGGCGTTTCCGGCATCAGCATCGAGGCCCTGTATATCGGCGATGATTACAAGGCACGGGCGCGGCGGCTGGCGGTGGCCTTTGAAACCCCCGGTCCCGGCCTGCTGATCCATCCGTGGCTTGGTCCGATCTCGG
>CAJYRE010000327.1 GCA_913776675.1 Rhizobiaceae bacterium | reverse complement strand
CCAATCGTTTCGGTATCAACCCGAATGATTACATGGCCTTGTAGATTGGCTTGCCATCAGCCTTGATGTTTTCTTCCCAGGACTTTTCGATCAGGGAAACAACTGGCTTTGGAATAGCAACATATTGCAGATCCTTGGCCTGCGCGGTGCCATCCTTGTAAGCCCAGGCGAAGAATTTCAGAGCAGCTTCAACAGCGGCCTTGTCTTCCGGAGCCTTGTGGATGAGAACCCAGGTGGAAGCAGCAATCGGCCAGCTCTTTTCGCCAGGCTGATTGGTGATCACGAGATTGAAGTTCTTGGCATGTGCCCAGTCAGCGTTGGCAGCAGCGGCTGCAAAGCTGTCCAGCGAAGGCTCAACGGTCTTGCCAGCAGCATTGACCATCTTGGCATAGCCGAGGTGGTTCTGGATCACGTAGGCATATTCATTGTAGCCAATCGCGCCAGCGGTCTGCTTGACGGTGTTGGCAACGCCTTCTGAACCCTTGGCACCCACGCCAACTGGCCATTCAACAGCGGTGTCAGAGCCGATCTTGCTCTTCCAGTCCGGCGAGATCTTGCTGAGATAGTCGGTGAAGTTAAAGGTGGTGCCGGAACCATCGGCGCGGTGAACAACCACAATAGCCTGCTCAGGCAGCTTGATGCCCTTGTTCAGCGCAGCAATGGCAGGATCGTTCCACTTGGTGATCTTGCCCATGTAGATTTCTTCGAGCGCCTTGCCATCCAGCACCAGCTCGCCGGGCTTGACGCCTTCAACGTTATACATCGGCACAATGCCGCCCATGATCATCGGGAACTGGGTCAGGCCGTTCTTTTCCAGTTCTGCATCGCTCAAAGGCTTGTCGGTGGCACCAAATGTCACGGTCTTGGCTTCAACCTGCTTGATGCCGCCGCCAGAACCAATCGACTGATAGTTCAGGGCAGTGCCGGTCTTGGCCTTGTAGGCTTCACCCCACTTGGAGAAAACAGGGTAGATGAAGCTGGAGCCAGCGCCCGCAATATCAGCAGCAAAAGTTGCGCTGGCCATGGTCAGGCTCAGAGCAGCAACGGTTGCGCCCATGGTGATTTTTCTCATCAGAGTCATTCGTACCCATCCCTGTTGTTGTCACAAGTTGATTGACGGGGATCGGCCTATCCTTCTTTCGCAAAGCTTTTGTGACAAAAAATTGCGCGCACTACCGAGTAACAACTCTGTGAACACAGAAGCATGAACAAGACCGACAATCCGCAGCAATCAGAGAAGAAGTTTCAACAAATTGGAATAAAACCGGAACATTCGACTAGCCTTTCAGGCCCGAATCACTACATTGAGCGGTATGAGCACCGGTTTTGATGATATACCCTTCTTTGATGAAGAGCCCGCGCCGCGCAAACCTGCAACGGCATCACCCTTTCCTGCCCGCCATTCCGGCCCGATGAATGATGCCAGCCAACAGACCACGAGCGGCACACTCGGCATTGCGGCCCGCGCCCTGGCGGCGCGCGATCAGGCAAGGGCACCGGATTATCTCTCAGGTCTCAACCCGGAGCAACGCGATGCCGTGGAAACCCTCGATGGTCCCGTGCTGGTGCTGGCGGGAGCCGGAACCGGCAAGACGCGGGTGCTGACCACCCGCATTGCCCATATTCTGGCGACAAATCGTGCATTTCCCAGCCAGATTCTGGCAGTGACCTTTACCAACAAAGCCGCCCGCGAGATGAAAGAGCGTATCGGCATTCTGGTCGGTGGGGCGGTTGAGGGAATGCCGTGGCTTGGCACGTTCCACTCCATCGGCGTCAAGCTGCTGCGTCGCCATGCGGAACTGGTGGGGCTGTCATCCGATTTCACCATTCTTGATACCGATGATGTGGTGCGGCTGATCAAGCAGATCATTCAGGCCGAAGGGCTGGACGACAAGCGCTGGCCCGCCAAACAGTTTGCCGCCATGATTGATGGCTGGAAAAACAAGGGGCTGGACCCGGCGCAGATACCGGAAGGCGATGCCCGCGCCTTTGCCAATGGCCGAGGGCGCGAGCTTTACGCCGCCTATCAAAACCGCCTGAAAAGCCTGAACGCCTGCGATTTTGGCGATCTGCTGCTACATCCCATCCGCATGTTCCGCGCCAATCCCGATGTGCTGCGCGATTATCACCAGCGCTTTCGCTATATTCTGGTGGATGAGTATCAGGACACCAACACCGCGCAATATATGTGGCTGCGGCTTTTGGCACAGCGGCCCGCTGCATCCAAGCGTGGCACCAATCCGCCCGCTGGGCGGCAAGGCCAAGCGGCCGTCGCACCTGATGGTGCGCCCCCGTGGAGCGAGCCGCAAAGCGGCGACAGCGTGAACGAAAATAAAACGCAGCAAATTAATATTTGCTGCGTTGGTGACGATGATCAGTCGATTTACGGTTGGCGTGGTGCCGAGGTGGACAATATACTGCGGTTCGAGAAGGATTTTCCCGGCGCAAAAGTGATCAAGCTGGAGCGCAATTATCGCTCCACCGAGCATATTCTCGGGGCGGCGGGCCATTTGATTGCCCATAACGAAGGCCGTCTGGGTAAGACGCTATTTACCGACCGCGTCGATCCGAATGACGAAAAAGTCGTGGTTCATGCTGCTTGGGACTCTGAGGAAGAAGCCCGCGCCGTTGGCGAGGAAATCGAGCAGCTCCAGCGCAACCAGCACAAGCTCAATGACATGGCCATCTTGGTGCGTGCCTCCTTTCAGATGCGCGAGTTTGAAGATCGGTTTGTCACGCTGGGTGTGAACTATCGTGTCATCGGCGGCCCACGCTTTTATGAGCGTTTGGAAATCCGCGATGCCATGGCCTATTTCCGGCTGGTGTGCCAACCAGCGGACGACCTGGCCTTTGAGCGGATCGTCAATACGCCCAAGCGCGGACTGGGTGACACAACCATTCGCACCCTGCATGACTACGCCCGCGCCCGCAATATTCCGATGTTGCAAGCGGCTGGCGATATTGTGCTGACCGATGAGCTAAAGCCAAAAGCCCGTAAATCCCTGCTGGATGTGGTGGCCGATTTCAGCCGCTGGCAGGATCAACTCGACACCACGCCGCACACGGAACTGGCCGAAAAAATCCTCGACGAGAGCGGCTACACCGCCATGTGGCAGAACGACAAATCGGCGGAAGCGCCCGGCAGGTTGGAAAACCTGAAGGAATTGATCCGCTCGATGGAATCCTTTGAGAGCCTGCGCGGCTTTCTGGAACACGTCGCGCTGGTGATGGATGTTGAGCAGAATGAAAATATGGATGCCATCTCCATCATGACGCTGCATTCTGCCAAGGGACTGGAATTTGAAACCGTGTTTCTGCCCGGCTGGGAAGAAGGCCTGTTTCCACACCAACGCGCGCTGGACGAAAGCGGCCGTGCTGGCTTGGAGGAAGAACGCCGCCTTGCCTACGTGGGCATCACCCGCGCCAAGCGCCGCTGCCACCTGTGGTTCGTCTCCAACCGCCGCATCCATGGCCTGTGGCAATCCACCCTGCCCTCACGCTTTCTTGATGAGCTGCCGCCTGCCCATGTGGAAGTGGCCGAAGCCGAGACCAGCTATGGCGGCTACGGGCGCGGCAGTGGCTACGGCCAATCGCGCTTTGACAAGCAGGAGCCGTTTCAGAACAACTATTCCACCCCCGGCTGGAAACGCGCCCAAGCCAACAAAACCGACGCCACCCGCGAAAATTGGGGCAGTCGCTCAGGCCATTCGGTTGAGCGCATCGGTTACGGCGAAAGCGGACCACGCGGCCAAACCATCGACGGCCATCTGGTGGCCAAATCCACAGCCAGCGAGCCATCAAAATTCGCGGTGGGCGACCGTGTGTTCCACATCAAATTCGGCAATGGCAATGTGGCCAGCGTTGAGGGGAATAAACTGACCATTGATTTTGACAGAGCCGGGCAAAAGCGCGTGCTGGATGGGTTTGTGGAGCGGGCTTAAGTGTTCCCACTAGGAAAACTAAGGCATTGATCTAACAAATAATATCTTGCAACATCGAAAGCATTTGAGGGAGTTGAGCAGAGAGTGACAGTCGGTGCTGAAGAATTTGATCCCGTCACATTTTGGAATACATATGTGGTGCCATCTGTAAGCCTGTATCGAGAAAATCAACTCTCTAAACATTTGGCTATACATGCAATATCGCAAATAGACATTATGGCAGAGGTGACCGCAAAACGACTCAGAAAGAGTGCCAACGCTTACAGAAACGACCTCTCCGGGCGGCACCCAATTCTTGGCATTATCCGGGATGCACACGACACCCACAAACACGGGCTTTTAGACCGGAAGAATGCAATTTTCATTTCGAAAGGACAAAGACCTACCCAAGTTCAAGAAGCAGGATTCTTTGTCGGGAATTTTTTCGCTGGCGGCCCTCCTTCTGTTTACGAATATCTTGGCCTTAGGACCAACAACGATCAGAGCTGGCCCATCAATAACATTATTAACCAAGCTGTGGACGCATGGGAGAGAGAGCATCCTGATCTTTTAGGGTCCGAGAGTCTGTCAGGTTCAGATTGAACCAGACAGATACATCGTTCTTTTGTTTGAGTTTGCCTTTCCTAGAGTACAAGATTCCACTCCTCCCCGACACTCTAGCTTGCAGAGCAAACCAACATAGGCTATATGTAGGCACATCACTACATTAAGATTGATAGACATGACCCAGTTAACAAGCCGAGAACTCAATCAAGATGTCAGCCGCGCAAAACGCGCTGCCGAGGCTGGCCCTGTGATCATTACGGATCGTGGTCGGCCTTCACATGTATTGATGACGTATGACGAGTTCGAGCGGCTGAGCGGCAAGCGTCGCAACCTTGTTGATGCGCTGTCCATGCCGGGTTTGTCTTCAATTGAATTCGATACGCCTCGCGCCGTGATTTCGGTCCGTGAGGTCGATTTGTCTTGAACTATCTGCTGGACACAAATGTCGTCTCGGAACTACGCAAAGCCGGAGATGGTAAAGCGGACAGGAATGTCACGTCTTGGATTATTGCCCAAAATCCTGACCGACTGTTCATTTCCGCGATCACGATCCTTGAACTGGAGCGTGGCATCTTGAGCCTCCAGCGTCGTGATACAGTTCAGGCGTCTCGTCTGCGAAGCTGGATGGATGGTCATGTTCGGCCGGAATTCGCGGGGCGCGTTCTGGTCATTGACGATGCGGTGGCAACGCGCTGCGCCCATCTGCACGTTCCAGACCGCCGTAATGAGAGTGATGCACTGATCGCTGCGACAGCCTTGGTTCACGGAATGACCGTCGTCACGAGAAATTCTGCGGATTTCGAGGGAACCGGCGTTATCCTGATCAACCCATGGCTGACATTGTCGTAAGCCATCATGACGATACCAGACTCAGCCCCGAGCTTCATCCCCCTGATGCATCCACATCAGTTCCATTTGCACGGCGTCTTGAAAATCCATGATTTCAGCGCGCATCTGGTCTTCCGGGCAGCCGAGGTCGAGCAGTTCGGCACCCAATTGGCGGCAGGTGGTGCGCCAGAAGACGGTGGCGTTTTCGCCGTGAAGGCGGTCGAGCGTTACTGCTGCGCTGCGCACCAGATCACGACGGCTGGCCAGTGGAAAAAAGGCAAGCGACGATGGGGCGGGCTGGAGTTGGGCGGCGGTGTTGGGCATTCGAACCATCCTTTACGTGAGTGATTCGGTTTTACGCCGTCATGGTTAAGGTTTGGTTGCCACAGAGAGTTTCCGATGTCTTAACCTGCCCCAAAAGAAGATCCCCCGAGCCTTAACGCTCGGGGGCTTCATCATTTTTTCAAGGAGTTAGAGCATCCATCACGGCA
>CAJYRE010000326.1 GCA_913776675.1 Rhizobiaceae bacterium | reverse complement strand
GGCGACTTCCAAACCGTAGCGGCGAATTACGGCAGGAATTCAGGGGATTTCATCGCCCCTTCTCCACTTTTTTCAAAACAGTGCCGAGTTCTTCTATCACATCCGGCGGCAGGGTGCGAATCATCCGTGCCAAAGAATTGGCAAAGGCGGTATAACTGGCAGGAAGGCCGGAGGTATCGACAGTCACTTTTGGATGAGAGACACCCGCTTTGGCAAACAATTCATCTGCCTCATCCCAGATGATATTGAAATAGCCAGCAATGCGCTGCAACAAATCAAAGGTGGGCGTTCCCCGCCTTCCATGTTCCAGTGCCGACAGATAGGCAGGTGTGACACGCAAAGCCTCTGCCATTTCTTTCTGGGTAACGCCCTTTCGCTCCCGCAATTGCCGAATGGCCTCACCGAATGGCGTCATACATCCTCCCGGCCATGGCGTGACAGGCGCACATACAGCGCCCCTTCACCACCGTGATGCTGGGCCGCCACCTCATGGGAGGAAATCAGATAACGAAACTCCGGTTTGGAAAACCACAGCGGTACGGCCCGCTTCAGCGCCCCTTCACTGCCCATTGAGCTGCCCTTACCGGTAATGATCAACACATGGCGCAAGCCCCGCTCATGGGCGCGAATGAGAAAGCTCAGCAACATGCCATGAGCCTCACTTTGGATCATGCCATGCAGATCGATTCGTGCTTCCAGCTTCAACTTACCGCGTGACAGCTTGCGTTTCACCGGCCGCTCAAACGGATGATGCAGACCGGAAGGCTTTTTTGCTTCCGGCTTGGCTGTTGCGCTTTCCAGCACGGCTTTGGTGCCCGACACGCTCGAGAGCGGCTCGGCTGGCTTTTCCAGTTCCGTAAAGGCGTCTTCAAACGCCATCAACTCTTCCATCCGCCCAGCCATGGGCCGGGTGGAGCGCGCAACCTTGCCCCAGAGAATCCGATCTTCCGCGCTGATCTTGCCCTTGACCACGATTAGCCAAACCTCGCTGCCGCCTGCTTGGGCATCAGGATATAGAAATCCGCATCATTGCGCACCGCCCCTGCCCGTTCGCCTGCTTCAAAGCCTGATCCGGTGAATATATCACCACGCGCAGGTCCGACAATGGCAGAGCCTGTATCCAGCGCCATCATCAAGCGCGCAAAAGGCTGGCCCTCATCCAGCCGGGTCAGATTTTCAGAATGGATAAAAAACGGAAATCCAAAGGTGTGGATCAGCCGATCCACCGCCAAAGACCGCCCCGCCACCAACGGCACCTTGGCAGCCGCAACCGGCCCACGGCTCACATCGTCCACGGGCGCTTCCCGAAAGAAAATATAGGAGCGATTGTGCCATAGCACCTCATCGACCTGATCCGGATGATCGGCCAGCCATTGTCGGATGGCCTGCATGGACATGGCTTCCGGCGCAATCTCTCCGCGCTCAATCAACAGGCTGCCAATGCCGGAAAAAGCATGGCCTGCCTTGGCGGCATAGGTGATGCGCCCCAGCCGTCCATCAGGATAACGCAGGCGGGCCGCACCCTGCACATGCACAAAAAACACATCCACCCTGGATTTGGCCCAGGCAATTTCCAGACCGCGCCCTTCCAATGCCCCCTGATCAATGGCTTTGCGATCCGGGTAAGGACCAATGCCATTTGGGCCATTTTGGCCAAAGACATAGGAGGGCTGCATATCTGTCGGGCGGTTTGTGTCATCCAGATCAATCAAATCATCCGGCCGCCGATAAAATGGAAATCGGTAAACATCATCCGGTCTGGCAGACACATCGATTTCCGGCTCATAAAAGGCGGTGACAAATCCGCGTTGGCCATCCGTGCGGGCAATTCGAAAAGGCTGACATTCTGTTTCAAAAAAATGCCGCATGGCTGCGGCATCCGGGGCATTGAGCAAACTGGCTTTTTCCAGAAGCGGTAGCAAATCAGCCGATGTCAGCTCCAGCGTCCCTGCCCTGTAAGGTTTGCCTGCCCGCAGATAATAAAGGCAATCCAGCATGGCGATATGCAGGGCGGATGGATCATCCGCCTGCCACCCCGGCAAATCCGAAAACCGTACCGGCTGAAGTGTGAAGGAAGCAGCGACGGTCATTGTTCTGCTTCGGTGGCAATCAGCTTCCAGTTCGGATCACGTGAGCGGCTATCACGGGCAAAGGTCCAAAGGTCATTCACCTCGGTCACGGCTTCTGCATCGCCTTCCACCAGCGCACCCATTTTATCGTAAGTGGCGGTGATCAGATGGCTGATCAGCCGCACGGTGATCTGTTCTTCCGTGTTCTTGACAATGGCTGCGGTGATCTCAGCCTTGTCAATGCCAACGAAGGTGGATTTCATCACGCAGCCACTGCGCTCACGCTGGGTAATGGCGGCATCGAAGCCCTCATAAACCTCATCGGAAAGAAGGCCTTTCAGGGTTGCCCGATCCCCGGATGCAAAGGCTGTAACCACCATTTCGTAGGCAATACGCGCACCGTTGATAAAATCCTTCGGCACAAAATTGGCATCAACCATAGCGATTTCGCGCAATTGCGCGTTCAGCGGATTGTCCACTGGAACGAAGGCATCAATCTTTGCAAAACGATCTTCCCCTTCGGACCGGTTCAGCGTAACAACACGATCAGCATCAGTGGATGGCGCTTCGGCATTGCTGCGATCCCCGAACAGCTCGGCGGGTGGTTTTTCATGTCCGGTGCGGCGGCCCAGAACACTGCGCAATTGCCAGAAAATGACCACCGCCGCGACCAGAGAGAAGAGAGTCACAAAATCATTGGAATTCATGGACTGTTGCACCGCTGTTTAAATTGAAGCTTCTCTTCACCATATAGTCTGCATAAATGCTTCATTCAAATAGCGCGGAACAATCTTTATCCCAAAAAGCCGCCTTCACAGGAGACAATATGCGAATACCAGCCATAATCCTGTTGCTTTTACCGCTGGCGGAAATTGCGGGGTTTGTTCTGGTCGGCCAATGGCTGGGTGTTTTGACAACCCTGGCCTTGATTGTCGCCTCCACCATGGTCGGCCTGATCGTGCTGCGCAACAACGGCATCACCATCAAGCAAAAACTGCGGCGGGCTGAAATGGAAGACCGGCCGGGCCGTGTTGTTCAGGCGCTCTTTGATGGCACAGCCCCGATGTTTGGTGGATTTCTTCTGATCCTGCCCGGCTTCATCACCGATATTATCGGCATTTTACTGCTGATCCCTCTGGTGCGTTCAGCGCTTTGGAGTTTTATCAAAACGCGCTTTGTGGTGACCTCCAATGTTCAATGGAACAACGGCCCCTCCCGCACAGCCAAAAACGAGACTGTGGTGGATCTTGATGCGGATGAGTACCGACGTCAGGATCCGAAATCACCCTCGCCGTGGAAGCAATTGCCCAAAGACGAAGGCTGACCGCCCCACAAGTTGCGGGTGAAACCCTTGTAACAGTTGCCTTGAGATGCTAGATGCCGTCGGCAACCAAAAAGCCTTGAGGAACCCCAATGGCCAATGAAAACAGCACCGGGGCGAGCCCGTCCCTCAATATTCTTGCGCAATATATCAAGGATCTTTCCTTTGAAAATCCGGGCGCACCGCTCTCGTTGCAGGCCAGAGACAGGGCCCCATCGATCAATATCAATGTCAACGTCAACGCCAATCCGCTGTCGGAAACCGATTTTGATGTGGTTCTGACATTGACCGCCGAAGCCCGCGACGGCGACAAGGTGGTTTTTGCCACCGAGCTGGTCTATGGCGGCGTTTTCCGCATCGAAGGCTTCCCGCAGGAACATATGCTGCCGGTTCTGTTTATCGAATGCCCGCGTCTGCTGTTCCCGTTTGCCCGTCAGATCATTGCTGACGCAACCCGCAACGGTGGCTTCCCGCCTTTGATGATCGATCCGATCGATTTTGCACAGATGTTTACCCAGCGTTTTGCTGAGGAACAGGCTGCAAACGGTCAGGTTAACTAAAGCATTTCCAGGAAAAGTGTGTAACGGTTTTCCGTCCGGAAATGCGTAAAAACAAAGAGTTAGAGCTTTTCACTGTTTCCGTGAAACAGTGAAAAGCTCTAAATACTGGTTCCAGACCGCTTTTGAACCCAGCCTTTTGACCAGCGCCTGATGGCGCTCTTGCTCTTCAACAGTCAGTCGTGATGCAAGAGGCTTGGGCCGGGCGGCAATTTCCACCTTGATGTCCTCACCATTTGCAGTGCGCTGTTCTCTGGAACCCGATTGTTCAAGACCAAAGGTGGCCTGACGGCCGCCCAGCATTTCGATATAGACTTCCGCCAGAATTTCCGAGTCGAGCAACGCGCCGTGCTTGGTGCGGTGAGAATTATCGATGCCATAGCGGCGGCACAGCGCATCCAGTGAATTTGGACCCATGGGATTTTTGCGACGCGCCAGTGCCAGCGTATCAACAACCACATCACCGGAAATCGGCGGTTTGCCCAAACGCTCCAGCTCGGCGTTAATAAAGCCCATATCGAAGTTGGCATTATGGGCCACCCATTTCGCCCCTTCAAAAAAGGCCAGAAACTCATCAACAATGGCAGAAAAAGGCGGCTTATCCTTCAGAAACTCATCCGTAATCCCGTGGACGGCCAAAGCATCGGGATGAACCTGACGATCACCAGGATGGATGTAAACGTGAAAGGTTCTGCCGGTGGGGAAATGATTGAACAATTCGACACCGCCGATTTCAATCACCCGATCCTGCTTGTTATCAAGGCCAGTTGTTTCCGTGTCAAAAACAATTTCACGCATCGTCATCCTCCGGCCATTCTACATCGGCCTCTTCACGCAGTGCCTCGACAATCTCTCTGACCTGTC
>CAJYRE010000325.1 GCA_913776675.1 Rhizobiaceae bacterium | reverse complement strand
ATTCCGATTTAAGGAATTATGCAGTAAAGGTTAAGGCAACCAAATGCCGTTTCAAACGTTGTCCCGGGCATGAAACAACGGGATGGCACCATGATCCGCCGCTTTTTTCTGATGACAGTCAGCCTTTTTGTCCTCACAGGCGCGAGCCTGCCGCCGCAGGGGCCTGTGCCTGATGCGCGCCCGGATGCCCCACCAGCCGAGGCCGTCCCGCCGAAAGCAGACACCAAAACAGGCGATGTCAAAGGCGATGACAAGACCGGCAAAAGCAAGGTCGAGCAGCAGGCCCCGGCGGCCTCATCGCCGGTTCCGGCTCCAGACAGCGTGCCGACACCACAGCCATCGCCGCCGAAACCCGCTTCCGATCAGGCTGAACCGTCCAAGGACATGCCCTCTCCGCCAGAAGCAAAGCCGACACCGGCAGCGGAGCCGGAAAAACCAGCATCGCCGCCGCCAGCACCGATTATAACGGAAGATCCGCAAGCCTATCGTCAATGTATTCAGGATTTGACACAAGCGGGTGTGGTATTCACCGAGAAGCCCCGGATGGATGATGGTGACGGTTGCGGCATCGACAAACCTGTCGAGGTCAGCAAGATCATGCCGGGAATCAGTCTTGTGCCCAATGGCATTTTGCGCTGTGAGGCGGCGCTTGAGCTGTCGCGCTGGCTCAAGACAGTGGTGATCCCGGCGGCCGATCAGGCCATGCCGGACAAGGGCAAGCTCACAGCCGTCAATCAGGCTTCGACCTATGTTTGCCGCAAGCGCAACAGTTTGTCAGAGGGCAAGATTTCAGAACATGCCCATGGCAATGCCATTGATATAGCGGCTCTGACTTTTGAAAAGGGCAAGGTGCCGATGACCATTGCGCCGGAAAAAGAGCCCACCATCAACGGTGCCTTTCAGCGCACGTTGAATGCATCGGCCTGCCTGTATTTTACCACTGTTCTGGCTCCCGGCAGTGATGAAACCCATCAGGATCACATGCATCTGGACCTGATCAAACGCACCAATGATGCACGATATTGCCGAGACCCGGAGTGATAAAGTGTCAGAGGGCGGCCTGTTGTGCCGCCCTTGTGTTAAAACAGACCTTCAACCAGACCATCGTGGTTCAGGTGAATGCTCTCAGCAGCAGGGGTTCGCGGCAGACCGGGCATGGTCATGATGTCGCCGGTAATAGCCACGACAAAACCCGCCCCGGCAGACAAGCGCACTTCGCGCACATGCACGCTATGCCCTTCCGGTGCCCCCAGCAGGGTGGGATCTGTCGAGAAGGAATATTGGGTTTTGGCAATGCAGACCGGCAGGTGACTGTAACCCATGGCTTCAAACTGGGCCAATTGCTCAGCCGCCGTTTTCTCCACGGTGACATTGCCAGCGCGATAGATGCGCTTTGCCACGGTTTCAATCTTCTCCTGCAAGGGCAGTTCATCGCCATACAAAGGCTGGAAATGGGCCGTATCGCTGTCAGCAAGCTGGGCCACTCTGTGCGCCAGCGCTTCAATACCAGCGCCACCTTCAGCCCAATGGCGGCAGACAATGGCTTCAACCCCCAGTTTTTGAGCATAGGCCTGCAAGGCCGCCACTTCCTGCTCGGTATCGCTGGTGAAATGGTTGATTGCCACCACCACAGGCACGCCAAAGGCCCGGATATTCTCGACATGACGGCCCAGATTGACCGCACCGCGCGTCAAGGCCTCCACATTTTCGAGGCCCAGATCGCTTTTGGCAACGCCGCCATTCATTTTCAAGGCGCGCACCGTGGCAACCAGCACCGCGGCGGCCGGTTTCAAACCCGCCTTGCGGCATTTGATGTCGAAAAATTTTTCAGCCCCGAGATCGGCCCCGAAGCCTGCTTCCGTCACCACATAATCAGCCAGTTTCAGTGCAGCCTTGGTGGCCACCACCGAATTGCAGCCATGGGCAATATTGGCAAAGGGTCCGCCATGCACGAGCGCCGGATTGTTCTCCAGCGTCTGCACCAGATTGGGCTGCATGGCATCTTTCAGCAGCACGGCCATGGCTCCATCAGCCTTGATGTCGCGGGCAAATACCGGGCTTTTATCGCGCCGATAACCGATCACGATACTGCCCAGCCTTTGCTCCAGATCGTCAAGGTCGGTTGCCAGGCACAGAATAGCCATCACTTCAGAGGCGACGGTGATGTCAAAGCCGGTTTCTCGCGGAAAGCCGTTGCGGGCACCGCCCAGCGCGCCAACAATGCTGCGCAGCGCTCTGTCGTTCATGTCAACAACCCGCCGCCAAGTGACGCGCCGCGTATCAATATCCTCGGCATTGCCCCAATAGATGTGGTTATCGATCATGGCGGACAGAAGATTGTGCGCCGAGGTGATGGCGTGAAAATCGCCGGTGAAATGCAGATTGATGTCTTCCATCGGCACCACCTGCGCATGGCCGCCGCCCGCAGCACCGCCCTTGATGCCAAAGCAAGGGCCGAGCGATGGTTCGCGCACACACACCACGGCCTTGCGGCCAATACGGTTCAAACCGTCCACCAAGCCAACGGTGGTGGTGGTTTTGCCTTCTCCAGCCGGGGTCGGGTTGATGGCCGTGACCAGAATCAGCCGTCCATCCGGCCGATCTTGCAAGGAGCGCAAAAATGCAGCGCTGATTTTGGCCTTGTCGTGACCATAGGGAATAAGATCATCGTAGCCGATACCAAGCTTTGCACCAATTTGGTCGATGGGCAGCTTTTGGGCCGCTCTGGCTATTTCAATATCCGACATACAGTTTAACCCTTGTGTGTCCGCAAATGCACCTGCACAGGCGATAAAGCATTTCGGACAAAAGTGCATCACGCTTTTGCTTTCTGGCGCGCGCAAATCCCAGAAGAGTGGGCTTCTAGAGTTTGTCAGGGAAAAGTGGAATCCGGTTTTCCCGAAAAGACAAACGAAAACAGAAGAGTCTAAGAGTCTGTCAGGTTCAATTTGAACCTGACAGACTCTTAGACATCGTGCCCGCTTGCAGACCCGTTTTAAATGCCCCCTAAATTTTGACAGATTGGAAGGAATAGCGTTTCATCTATGAAAATTTATTGTTATAAAAGGTCGAATAGAATTTTAGCGCTTTTCAATTTAATGGAGGATGTATGGCTTGGCATAAGAGATGGTTCTTTTGAATTGATGAGGCGTATGCTCTTTGCGTATCGAGAATTGAACATAGAATTTTTAAAGATTTTAATATAAGAAAATTCTTACCTTGGTGCTGCTATTCAGAAAACAAAATGTTTGGTAATACTCATTCTTAACCCTTAACTCTTGGCTGCCCCTTCATGATCAGCGCCCCACGACAATCCCTGCTCAGCACGGAAATTTCAGCGATGATGAGCCGCAGCCAATGTTTAGCTGTGCTTCAAAGTATCATACGTGCGTTTGGCATGGCGCATGGGGCCATCATGGTGTCTCCAACACCTGCGGATGTGCATATTGCGCCCCTCTTGCTGGAAGCCACATATCATGCTGATTTCATTCACGAATTTGACAGACATCAGTTTGTGCGCCAATGTCCTCTGCTCACACGTTTTTCCCAGTCCATCCTGCCGATCACCTGGGATCTGATGAACGAAGCCCAGATGAAAGACAGCGACACATGGCCAGATGCGATGCGGGATCTGATGTTGCGCCATGGTCTGGTCGTGGGTGTGATCTGTGTGTTCAATCTGCCCAATGGCAAACGCTATGTTGTGCGTTTCGAAGGCGATCGGCCGCCTCTATTGCTGCATGAACTCAATGAGTTGATGATGATTTCCATGGAGCTGTTTGATCACTATAACGCGCTTCTCTGTGCGGAAATGGACAGCGTTGATGTGCTTTCAGCCCGTGAGCTTGAGGTTGTCCGCTGGACGGCGCAAGGAAAGACATCCGTTGAAATCGGACAAATCCTCGCGCTCTCCGATCATACAATCAATGCCTACATGATGACAGCCATGAAAAAGCTTGATTGCGTTAACCGAACGCAATTGGTAGCCAAGGCCATCAGACTGAAACTGATTCAATAACGCGATACGGTCAGTCACTTCATGAAAAGGAGACAGGAAGCTTGGCTTGGCGTTTCGATGAATTGATGGCGCGACCGTTGCAGGATTTTCATGCCATCGGTTTGAATGATAATGATGTCATTGAGCTGGCCCAGTCTTTTCATACCTGTGGTTTTTGGCGTGCGCCGCTGGAAGAGGGTCTGTTTTTCTGGACACCGCATATTTTCAGGATTTTTGAAATGGAGCCCCATTCGGGCCCGGTGAATGTCCAATGTGTTTTTGCTGCGATTCATGTGGATGACAAGCCCATGTTGCTGGAGGCCTATCAGCGCAGTTGTGAAACCGGCCAGACCTTTCACAGTATCTACCGGATTCACACCAA
>CAJYRE010000324.1 GCA_913776675.1 Rhizobiaceae bacterium | reverse complement strand
ACTACCGAGGTTGGCCCAGTGGTCAGCGCTGCCCAGCAAAAGCGCATTCGCGCGTTGATCGAAGCGGGCGTTGCCGAAGGTGCGCGCCTTGTGGCGGGTGGGCCGGAACAGCCGGAAGGACTGGAAAACGGCTATTACATCAAGCCCACCGTGTTTGCTGATGCAAACAACAGCATGACCATTGCCCGTGAAGAAATCTTCGGACCGGTTCTGACGATTATTCCCTTTGATACAGAGGAAGAGGCCATCGCCATTGCCAATGACAGCGTCTATGGCCTTGCAGCCTATCTGTGGACATCGGACGCCACACGGGCCCGCCGATTGAGCCGGCAATTGCGCAGCGGCATGGTACGCCTGAATGGCACCGATCTTCCCTATGGCGCACCCTTCGGTGGTTTCGGCCAATCCGGCATTGGCCGGGAAGGTGGCGTATGGGGCATTGAGGAGTTTCTGGAGGTTAAAGCCATCAGCGGCTGGCCACAGCTTGATGAAGCCGTCTAAAGCCGACCCTTGCCGGTCTCTGTTTGTGACGCCTGCATGATCAGGGAAGAGCATAATCTTCCCTGACGGCAAACACTGATAAACTGGCGGTCTGCTCTACCCTTCATCTTTTGCCCCCGACCATTCTCCTCGCCCCCTTGGATGAGGCTCTGACCAGAAGCGAGCAGTCTGCGAGGCTGCCGTTATCGACACCGCTTGAGGCCACTCCCGTGTGGTGTGCTTTCACTCCTTTCAAGCCTGCAACAACAAAGAGGTTTGCCATGAATAGTCTGAATACAAAACATGCGCTTCAGCAGGCTGATGCTGCCCACCATATCCACCCGTTTACCAATACACGCGAACTCAATGCCCGTGGTGTGCGTGTCATTACCTCAGCCAAAGGCGTGTATCTTCAGGATGCTGACAACAACCAGATTCTGGATGGAATGAGCGGGTTGTGGTGCGTGAATGTCGGGCACGGACGCATGGAAATCGTCGATGCCGTGACCAAGCAATTGGAAAAGCTGGCCTATTACAACACGTTTTTCAACACCACGCATCCATCGGTGGTGGAACTGTCGCGTCTTCTGTCCGAAGTCACGCCTGCCAATTTTAACCACTTTCATTTTACCGGCTCAGGGTCGGAATCCAACGACACCATTTTCCGTCTTGCCCGCTATTACTGGGAGCTGATGGATAAGCCGGAAAAAAAGATCGTCCTTGCCCGGCGTGGTGGCTACCATGGCTCAACCGTCACAGCCGCATCTCTTGGCGGCTTTCCATCCATGCATAAACAGGGTGGCATGGTTGTACCGGATGTGTTCCACGCTCCCGCTCCGTCGTGGTGGGCAGAGGGTGGCGATCTGACGCCGGAGGCGTTTGGTCTGCGCGTTGCCCATCAAACGCTGGAGCTGATTGACGCCATTGGGGCCCACCGGGTTGCCGCCATGATCGGAGAACCGATCATGGGCGCTGGCGGCGTCATCATTCCGCCAGCCACCTATTGGCCCACGCTGGCCAAGGGATTAAAAGAGCGCGATATTCTGTTTATTTCAGATGAAGTTATCTGTGGTTTCGGCCGGACTGGACACTGGTTCGGCCATGAAATGATGGGCACATCCCCGGATTTCATGACCATGGCCAAGGGCATCAGCTCTGGTTATATTCCGCTGGGTGCCGTGGCCATTTCAGATCGCGTTGCTAATGTTCTTCTGGAAAAGGGCGATGAATTTGCCCATGGCTTCACCTATTCAGGCCATCCTGCCGCCTGTGCCGCCGCCATTGCCAATCTGAACATCATGCGCTCGGAACGGCTGGTGGAATATGTGCGCGACGATATTGGTCCCTATCTTCAGGCAAAATGGAAGGCTCTGGCAGCCCACCCGATGGTCGGCGAAGCGGTGATGGAAGGGCTTATCGGTGCCTTCCAGTTCACACCAGACAAGAATGCCCGCAGCTTTTTCCCCGAAGAGGCAAAAATTGGCCTGACAGCACGCGACTTCTCGTTTGACAATGGTCTTGTGATGCGCGCCGTTGGTGACCGAATGGTCATTGCCCCGCCATTGGTGTTGACACGCCAAGAAGCCGATGAGCTGATCAGCAAGGCGGAAAAGGTCATTGATCTGACCTATGCGCACGCCAGAAGCCACGGTCTGATGGGCTGATCCATTCCGCACCATGCCCTGAAGCCTTTGAGACATCCATATGCACACACAATCGCCAAGCGGCAGCACACTTGAAGAAGCATCGGCATTTCTGGACCGCTACCCAGATGTCCAGGGCATTGATATTGTCATGACCGATTGTCACGGGATCGGACGTGGTAAAATCATCCGCCGCCATGAGCTGAGTGCCCTCTATCGATCAGGTCGAGCCATGCCCGCCTCGTTGTTTGGACAAGATGTTGCCGGTGATGATGTGGAGGCCTCTGGCGTTGTGCTGACCGATGGCGGTGGCGACAAGCGGTGCTGGCCGGTGCCCGGCACGCTGGGCTTCATGCCACATACCGGGCGCGGTCAGGTTTTGGTCAGCATGTATGAAAGCACGGGAGAGGCTTTTGCCGCCGAACCGCGCCCTGCCCTTGTGCGGCAGATGGAGCTGGCAAATGCGGCGGGCTTCAAGCCCATGGGGGCGTTCGAGCTGGAGTTCTACCTGATCGACCGGGAAAGGGACGCGCAAGGACGCTACCAGCCTGCCCGTTATGCCCAGACAGGACGCCGCTCTTTGAACCGCAACACCATGGCCGTTGATGAGCTGGATGAAATGTCACCACTCTTCGACGCCATTTATGAGGGCGCTGCCCATCTGGGGCTGACGCTGGAATCCCTGATTTCCGAATATGCCGTTGGTCAGTACGAACTGACCCTTCGTTATCGGGATCTGTTACGGGCCGCAGATGACGTTATCATCGCCAAGCGACTGGTGCGAAGCTGTGCCCGCCGTTTTGGCATGGAAGCCTGTTTCATGGCAAAGCCCTTCGGTTTGGAAGCCGGGTCGGGCATGCATTTGCATCTTTCACTGGCCGATGCTGCTGAACATAATCTCTACGCCGATGCAGAAGATGGCAGCCTTAGCCCGCTGATGCTGCATTCTATTGCCGGCATTCGCAAAACTGTGGGCGATACCATGCTGGTTCTTGCCCCCTTTCTGAATTCCTGGCGACGTTTTGCTTCCATTTCCTATTCTCCGGCCTCGGATGACTGGGGGGTGGAAAACCGCACCGTCGCTTTGCGTGTGCCAGCAACACCGGGGAAAGCCCGCCACTTTGAACATCGTGTGGCCGGTGTGGATGCCAATCCCTATATGGTTGGCGCTGTCACCCTGGCCGGTGCCTTGATCGGCATTGCTGAAAAGCTGGACCCTGGCCCTGCTGTAGACGCCCATGGTGAGGACCAGAAACGTGGCAGCAACCTGCCCCAAAGCTGGCTGGAAGGCATCAAGCGGGCCGAAGCCTCCCCCTTTGTGCGTGATGCCTTGGGGCCTGCGCTGCACCAAGCCTTCATCGCGGTCAAACACGCCGAATATCAACGGCTGGCCTTGGACGTGTCGGAAGCGGAATGGGCTCTCTACGGGTTTTCAGTTTAAAACATTTACCTGAGAACGTGGGAAGCGGTTTGTTCTGATCCTCTCCATCATCATCGAAATGGTCATCAGAATGCCGCTGTATCAGACAGGAAACGGCGGCCAAGATGGCCGACACCATCCTGAATATCGGCCGCAATGGCTTGCTTGAGAGCCGTGACATCCCTGTCGGCAATGGCCTGAATGGCTTCCGCATGGCGATCGACCCGGTAACTTTCGGCAAGATTGGCCGTGGCCTCACGCATGAACGGGCCAAGACGCAGCCAGAGCGATTCCAGCAATTGCAGCATCACACCCGCACCGTTGGCTTCATACAAGCAGCGATGGAAGGCAAAGTTGAGAGAAATCGCCTGCTCCAGCCGCTCTTGCGCATAGGCCTGTTCAAGCTGGGCATCCAGACTCTGCAAACGGGTCAACCGCACAGCATCAATAAAGGGAAGCGCCCGTTCGGCAGCCATGGTTTCCAAAGCAATACGGCTGGCAATGATTTCATCAAACTTGCTGGCCGTCATATCCGGCACACGCACACGGCGATTGTCCATATATTCCAGCGCCCCATCGGCCACCAACCGGTGCAGCGCTTCACGAACCGGCATGGCACTGACATCCAGACTGTCCGCAACCCCATGAATGGTAATCGCCAGCCCTGGAGCCACCATGCCAGACATGATCCGCTCGCGCAGAATGCGATAAACGCGGAGCTTGGCTGATTCCTCTGCTTTTTTTCCCGTTCGCGCCATGATGCGTCTTTCCATTCTGATTGAGAAACCGCCACTCTCATATCCTGCCGGACAGGGTTATAGCGCATTGTTGCGGATTTGCATTTTCAGGACAAAGGCAAACCACGTCTTCCTGCACCATTTTAGCGATGCTCTTATTTTGATGAGAAATACAAGGATTTACAGGAGCTAAAAGCGGAAAAATTTGCGGCAATACCGATTGCACCCTTGTATTTTGATCAAATTAATATTTGATATGATCAAAATACAACGCAGGAAGACGGC
>CAJYRE010000323.1 GCA_913776675.1 Rhizobiaceae bacterium | reverse complement strand
GGCCGCATGGCCTGCAACCTTTGCCGAGAAGTTCAAGAGTTACCAGATCCTCAGGCCGCAAGCCTGATAGGAACCTCATACCATGTAAAACAAAAAAAGCCCGGCAAAACCGGGCTTTTTCTTTGTCTGACTGGAGATCAGAACTTCATGCCAAGACCAACCTTGACGCTTTGGTCATCAAAGCCGCGGCGCACCGTGGTGGCACCCATATTGTAGTTTTTGTTTTCATAGCTGGTGTAGCGATATTCAATGCGGGTGGTGATGTTGTTGGTCACCATGGCTTCAGCGCCCACACCGGCGGTCAGACCCAAAGCAGCACGGCTCTGAGAACCTTCGGCGTTTGAAAGCTTGGTATTGGCTGCTGCAACGCCGGCTGTGCCATAAACCATAACCGGGCTGAGGTCATAACCAACGCGACCACGAACAGAACCGTTTATGCCCTGACGGCCCTTGGTGCCGTCACCGGCATTGCCATCATAACCGCTGTAGCCAATATCGGCTTCAGGACCATAAACAATCTTGTCGTTCTGCATGTTGTAGCCGCCATAAAGCTGGCCACCAAAAGCACGCGCATTGTAATCACCGCTGCGGAAGCGGCCCATGTTGTAGGTGGCGGCACCACCAACGTAAGCACCAGACCAGTTGGCGGTTGGCGCATTATAAGCCGCAGGTGCCTCTGGAATTTGCGTGACAGCATCGGCTGCATGAGCGCCGGAGATCAAGGAAAGGCTTGCGGAAGAAGCCAGCAAAATCATAACGAGGGTACGCATATACATTCTCCTATCGACATCAGGCTTATGGCGATTGTGCCGCCCGCTACAGCCCGAATAACTTGCACGGATGTCCCTGCCCGTCTTGTAGCGTAAATTGCTCTTTAATTGCGGAAATGAAAGAGCCAAAATGTGAAATATTTTAGGCAAATTCAACTCAAATGCTAAATGTTGCTCTCACGCAACAGGGAATTTGTTAACCTTACTGAAACGTTAATTTCCCATTACTTGGTCAAATTCAAACGTTACTTCAAGTATCACCCCTGGAAAGACGGAGCGTATTTTCCGCAATCGAAACCATACAAGCTTTTATAGCGCTCGGTCTTTTATAAGTCTGGGGTCGCCATATATAAAACAAGACAACAATCAGGGAGTAAAACATGTCCGGCCACCGCGCAAAAACAGCTCTTGTGACCGGCGCATCCAAACGTTTGGGCGGCGCCATTGCGGAAGATCTGGCGGCCCATGGCTTTGCTGTTGCGATCCATGCCAATCAATCCTTGGCAGAGGCCGAAACACTGGCTGAGACAATTCGGGCCAAAGGTGGCCATGCCGTTGCGCTTCAGGCTGATCTTCGCAATACCTTTGAAACAGAAGCACTGGTGAACCGGGCTGCGGAAAAATTGGGGCCGCTGGACCTTCTGGTCAACAACGCCTCAATCTTTCAGGACGACGATGCCCATACATTCAATGAAGAGCGCTTTGCCGCCCATTTTGACATTCACGTGCGGGCACCGGCCATCTTGAGCGCAGCTTTTCAACGGCAGGTACCGGACAGCAGCACCGGCTTGATTGTCAACATCATTGATCAGCGGGTCCTGGCCCTGAAGCCGACTTTCTTTTCCTATACGCTTTCCAAGGCGGCGTTATGGACGGCCACCCACACCAGGGCCCAGGCCTTTGCGCCACGAATCAGGGTGAATGCCATCGGACCGGGGCCAACATTGAAGAGCGAGCGACAGGACATTCGTGATTTTGAGGCGCAAATTGCCAGCCTGCCCCTGAAACGCGGGCCTGAGATCACAGAATTCGGTGCAACCATTCGCTTTCTTTTTGACACTCCGTCCATCACCGGCCAAATGTTTGCGCTCGATGGCGGCCAGCATCTGATCTGGCCGGGAGCCGATGGCACGGAGATTGCGGAATGAGCGGAGGAAAGCAGCCGGAAGGCGGCATTCTCTATGATGACAAAGACGTGGATGATGACGACAGCGGCATGGAAACCGATGCTGTCACCTCTGCGCCTGCCATTGACTGGAATGAAGGGGAATTGCACGGCAGCGGGCTGACCGGGGCCGAGCTGATTGGCGAAATTGTCAAGAAACTGCCCAACACCCCCGGCGTTTACCGCATGCTGAACGCCGATGGCGATGTGCTGTATGTGGGCAAGGCTCGCAGCCTGAAAAAGCGCGTGAGCGCCTATGCGCAGGGGCGGCTGCATTCCAATCGGCTGTTTCGCATGGTGCGCGAAACCACCCATATGGAATTCGTGAACACCCGCACCGAGGTGGAAGCACTGCTGCTGGAAGCCAACCTGATCAAGCGCATGCGGCCGCGCTACAATGTGCTGCTGCGCGACGATAAGAGCTTTCCCTATATTCTAATCACCAATGATGGGCTGGCCCCAGCCATTTACAAGCATCGCGGCGCACGGGTGCGCAAAGGTGATTACTTCGGCCCCTTTGCCTCTGGCACAGCGGTGAACCGCACCATCAATGCGCTGCAACGCGCCTTTCTGCTGCGCACCTGTACCGACAGCGTGTTTGAAAGCCGTACACGGCCGTGCCTTCTTTATCAAATCAAGCGCTG
>CAJYRE010000322.1 GCA_913776675.1 Rhizobiaceae bacterium | reverse complement strand
GCCCAATGCAAGCGTATGTCTCCTGATGCGCTTGGGGGGCTTTACGTGCGGGCACCCGCGAGTGTTTCCGCCAGATCACTGGCGGCTTTCTGGTCGCTGCGATCCGCAGGGTAAATGTCCAGATATTCCTGCCATGCCTTGAGCGCTTTTTCATCGCTGCCGCTCTCGGTGAGGATGTTGGCCAGCAATTCAAGGGCTCCGAAATGCCGAGGCTCGATTTTCAAAACATGATTCAGGTCGCTCACGGCTTTGCGGTAATTGCCCATGGTATAATGTAGGGCCGCACGATGAACCCAGCCATTGGCATAGCCCGGCTCCAACACAATGGCCTGATCCAGAAAATCGAGGGCTGCGGTGTTTTGCTTGGCTTTGATGGATTTGTCAGCCCATTGCATCAACAGGTTGACGGTGGCGCTGCCCGAATTGGCCCATTGACTGCCAATCGTGGCGACAATGATTTTGGCCGTTTCAGGATCTCTTTCACGCTTCAACTGCGTCAGCAATTCATCGGTTGTTTTGGGTGAGGCCGATTTGTCTTCAAGGCGCTCCACGCTGTTGGCGGGCGGCGGCGCTTGCTGTGCGGTTTGTGCAAAAGCCAAACCTGTTGCGTCCATCGCAAGGAGCGAGGCAATCGTCAGCATCAAACAATGAATCACATGAAAAAAGCGCATGAGAGATAATCTATCTCGCATGCGCTTTTTATCAAACTGAATTCTGCGTTTCAGTGCCTTTGTGCAGAGCTTGTTCAAGCGCTGCTGCTCTCCTTGCGGAGAGAGACGCACTCAGCCCTGACGAGCCTTGAAACGTGGGTTCATCTTGTTGATGATGTAAACACGGCCCTTGCGGCGAACCAAACGGTTGTCGCGGTGACGAGCCTTAAGCGCTTTCAGCGAATTCTTGATCTTCATTTTACGATCCGCACGGTTGCCAGGGAATGATTATATTCCGCCGGTAAGTAATAGAGTGAAAAGCACGCCTTGGGGCGCGCTGGTTCAGGGTTGGTGGCACATACCCCGGCTAAACCCCGAATGTCAACCGCAAAGGCCGCAAATCAACAGGGTCAAGCCGGTTTTTCATCTATAACAGTTCTGTGACATGCCCCATTTTGCGTCCGGGGCGGGCTTCGGCCTTGCCGTAGAGATGTACAACCACGTTGGGGCGGGCCAGCCAGGTGTCCATTTCCAGAACGTCGTCACCAATCAGATTGGTCATCACGCAATCGGAGTGGCGCTCACAGGCCCCCAGCGGCAGCCCCGCGACCGCGCGGATATGCTGCTCGAACTGCGAGATCACGCAGGCTGCTTCGGTCCAATGGCCGGAGTTATGCACCCGCGGAGCCATTTCATTGGCAATCAACGTGCCATCCTGCATCAGGAAAAACTCGATGCCCACCACGCCCACATAATCCAGACCGGACAACAGCTTTGTGGCGGCCAGGCGGGCAGCCTCGGCGGTTTCCAGTGTGATTGTTGCGGGCAGGGTGGAGGTGTGCAAAATGCCGTTGCGATGAACATTTTCTGCCGGATCGTAACAGGCAATCTCGCCGTCTTTGGTTCTGGCCGCAATGATGGAGATTTCCCGCTCAAAGGCAATGAAACCTTCCAGAATCAGCGGCACGGAGCCAAGCGCTGCGTAACCGCCAGCAGCATTATCGCCCTTGCGATAGACCTGCTGACCTTTGCCGTCATAACCGAAACGGCGGGTTTTCAGCACGCCCTGTCCGCCAAATTCGGCGAGGGCCGCTTCCAGCTCCTCCTGGCTATCGACAGCGCGGAAGGGGGCGGTCACAATGCCGTTGGCATTCAGGAACTGCTTTTCCAGCAGGCGGTCCTGTGACACTTCCAGCGCCTTGGCCGGGGGATAGACCGCAATCTTGCGCTCAAGGGCTAAAGCGGCCTCAACCGGCACATTCTCAAACTCGTAGGTGATCACATCACATTGTGCGGCCAGCGCATCCAGCGCTTCAGGGTCTGCGTAGTCCGCAATGATCTGCTGGTTGGCAACCTGTGCAGCCGGACAGTCAGCCTGCGGTTCCAGCACAATGGTTTTCAGCCCCAGTTTGGCAGCAGCCATGGCCAGCATGCGGCCAAGCTGGCCGCCGCCAATGATTCCAATTGTTTTGACAGTCATGGTGCCTCGTCGGTGGGGTAGTCTGCGACCGCGGCGGTCTGGTTGAAGGTCCAGTCCTCCAGCCGGTCGAAAAGATCTTCGTCATGCAGGGCCAGCACACGGGCAGCCAGCAGGGCGGCATTGACGGCACCGGCGCGGCCAATGGCCAGGGTGCCAACGGGAATGCCGGCTGGCATTTGCACGATGGAATAAAGGCTATCCATGCCGGACATGGTTTTGGATTGTACCGGAACACCAAACACCGGCAATGCGGTGAGGGATGCCACCATGCCTGGCAGATGGGCCGCGCCGCCGGCTCCGGCAATAATCACCTGAAAGCCTTCATCGCGGGCTCCCTTGGCAAAGGCAAACATCCGGTCCGGCGTACGGTGGGCAGAAACAATCCGGG
>CAJYRE010000321.1 GCA_913776675.1 Rhizobiaceae bacterium | reverse complement strand
ATTTTGCCGTTGCCAATCACGCTCATGTGGTTGAGGCCCGCAACCGTTTTGATGCAGAAAACATGTGAGGCGGGTTGGCAGACCCTCACTGAATGGTCTGCCGGTTGCGTTTTCACTCCATTCAGCGTTTGGCTTTTTCGGTTAGCAACAGCAGCAAGGATGCGGCGGGAAACACAAAGCCCAACCAGCTTGTGCGCTCCCATCCACCTGTTGCATAGGCCCATCCGCCAAGGGCAGAGCCAAGCGCGCCACCCAGAAAAAACGTGGCCATGTAAATGCCGTTCAGGCGGCTGCGATGTTCTGGCGTCATCGAATAAATAATGCGCTGACCGCTGACAAGGTTGGCCTGTACGCCGAAATCCAGAATGATGGCTGCCATGGTCAGGCCAGCAAGGCCCATGGTGGGACTTGTGTCAATGCTGACACGACCCAGCAGGAAGGCCAGCATGCCCAGCACCATGGCGCTGATGGAGACAGCCCGGGTCAGGCCTTTATCAGCCAGTCGGCCTGCAATGGGGGAGGCAATGGCACCAGAGGCTCCCGCCAGGGCAAACAGCGCAATGCCATTCTGGCTGAGGCCAAAATGCGGCCCTGACAGCAAAAGCGGCGATGTGGTCCAGAACACGCTGAAAGCTCCAAACATACCCGCTTGATACAGCGCGCGCCGTTGCAGAATCCGGTTGGTGGCGGCCATCCGGGCCATCGATCTGAGCAGCGCGCCATAGCTGATCTGCCCATGCGGCTTGCGGTGTGGCAGGCTAAGGCGCAGCATCACCAAAAGCCCAATCATGCCAATGCCTGAAGCGGTATAAACCACATGCCAGGATGTGGATTCGGCAATGACACTGGCCAGAGGCCGCGCCAGCATGATGCCGGTCAGCAATCCGCTCATCACATTGCCAACCACGCGGCCACGATAGGCGTCGGGTGCCATGCTGGCGGCAAACGGAACCAGCACTTGTGCCGCCGACGAGGCCAGCCCGATGCCCAGACAGGCCAGCAGAAACAGATCAGGCGTGTGAGAGAGGGCCGCACCAAACAAGGCTACGGCTGCCAATGCCAAAAGAGTGACAATCAGCCTGCGGTTTTCCACCAGATCGCCAAGCGGCACCAGCAAAATAAGGCCAAGGCAATAGCCAAGCTGGCAGAGGGTTACAATCAACCCGGTTGCCTGTGGTGAAAAGCCGAGATCAACACTGATCAATCCGGCAAGCGGTTGTCCGTAATACAAATTGGCAGCAACAAGCCCGCAGGCCAGTGCGAAAACAAAGGTGAGCATAGGGGAGAGGGCTTTATCCGCACTGTGTCGCAGCATGGATTGGGAGAGAGGCATGATGGAATCGCTTTTCAAAATGGGGGGATTTCAACCCAGCAGTTTCATGGCCGCGCCGGCCACGGCTTGCAGAGTGTCTTCAGTGGTTTGTCCTGTTTTATCCAGCACAAGGCACCCGCGCCAGCCCATGTCGCCATGGGCGCTTTCGGCATAATGGGCCAGAATGGAGTGGATTTTAGTCCGCCCGGTTGGCAAGGGTGCAATGCGCTGCATGATCATGGCATTGTGCCCATTCAGACAATAGGAAATCACTATTTCCCAATCAAGTCACACAGCCGTGAAGGGGGTAAAACTGTAAATCTCTTGCATCATGTTCATACGAAAATCCCGGCCTTCTGCCATAGTGCGAAAGCCGGGATCCAAAGGACGATGATGATTGTTGAGGATCAGGCGATCTTGCGCAAGGCGGGCTCGCTCAACGCAAAATTCACAGCAGACTGGCAATGAATCGTGGTGGAATCAAAGCCGGGCAGGGCCAGCTCATCCGGGTTCAGCAGCAGGCAAATTTCGGTGCAGCCCAGAATGATGCAGTCTGCGCCCGCGGCCTTGGCCTTGTCGATAATCGCCAGATAGGCTGCACGGGATTCGTCCTTCACGCTGCCGCAGCACAATTCGTCAAAAATCACATTGTGAACGGTCTGGCGATTATCGGCCTCTGGCACCATGGGGTTGAGGCCAAGCGAGCGCATGCGTTCGGTATAAAAGCCATGCTCCATGGTGTAGCGTGTGGCCAGCAGCAAAGGCCGCTTGAAGCCTGCGGCTTTGATGGCTTCGGCGGTTTCATCAACAATATGGATCAGCGGAATTTTCACGCGCGCTGCCACGGCATCGGCAATCAGGTGCATGGTGTTGGTGCAGATCAGCACGCAATCGGCCCCGGCGCGCTCCAATGCGGCAGCGGCATCGCCCAGCGCCTTTTCGGCGAGATCCCAGCGACCTGCTTTCTGATAGCTGACAATCTCGGCAAAATTGACAGAGCGCATGACAATTTCGGCAGAGGCGAGGCCGCCCAATTCATTGCGCATGGCTTCGTTGATCAGCCGATAATAAACTGCCGAACTTTCAAAACTCATCCCACCAATCAGGCCAATCATTCGCATTGTACTTGTTCCCATGCTGCCTTTTGAACATGCTTTCATGATGCCGCAGAGTGCGAGAGCGTGGTTTGCAAGTTTTGGAAAAATACGCTTATGCTGCGCAAAATTTGCGCGCCGTGAGATGTTTGGGCGCTCGGATTTTGTGTTTTGGTTTTTTACGCAGGGAGAATACAGCGTGCTGGACGAAAGAGACAGGAAAATTCTGGATGTGTTGCAGCGCGATTCTGCGATTGCCGTCAGTGATCTGGCGGATCTTGTGGCCTTGTCGGTTTCGGCCTGCTCACGGCGTATCCAGAGGCTGGAAGAGGCTGGCTATATCGAGCGGCGTATTGCGGTGCTGAACCGCGAAAAGGTGGGCGTGCCAACCACGGTCTATGCGCTGGTGAAAACGGCGCATCACACGGATGAATGGACCGAAGAGTTTCGCCGCGCCATTGGTGATATTGCCGAAATTGTCGAAGCACACCGGCTCACCGGACACCACGATTATATCTTGAAAATCGTTTTGCCCCGCGTGGAGCATTATGATGTGGTCTATCGCCGTCTGGTGCGCCGGATTGAGCTTTTTGATGTATCGGCCGCCATCTCCATGGAAACCATGAAAAGTGGTACAGCCGTGCCGGTTGATTATGCCACTTAACGCGCGGCGCGTGATGAACGGCGGAGGTTCAGCGCCGTCAGCGCGTATGATAAATTGTCCGGCAAGGCAAAAGGGACTTGACGTCTCTTCTCAATAACCGTACTAAGAACCGTACCGTACGGTACTTAAGAGAGGAGCAATGTTGTGTCAGTCGATTCCACACCAGCAGCGGAATTTTCTCCGCGCCAGAGCGCCGTTCTGGCAGAAGCTCTGCGGCTTCTGGTGGATGGGGGCGACAAGGCGCTGACCACGGCGGGCCTTGCCCGTGCGGCCAATTGCTCCAAGGAAAGTCTTTACAAGTGGTTTGGCGATCGGGACGGGCTTTTGTCTGCGATGATCTCTTATCAGGCCAGCAAGGTGCGCACCTTTGAGCGCGCCGGCGAGCGCCTGACACCGCAGATGCTGGCCGATCATTTGCAGGTGTTTGCCCGTGATCTGCTGGATGTTCTGGCGGGTGATATTTCACTGGCGCTCAACCGCCTTGCCATTGGCCAGACCAGCCGGGATGGCTCAAAACTGGGCCAGATGTTGCTGGAGCGCGGTCGCCGCCAGATTGATCGGCGGGCGAGGGCGCTTCTGGATGCCGGACGCCGGGATGGTCTTTTGCGGTTTGAGGATGGCGAAGATGCCTACCGCACGCTCTACGGCCTGATCGTCTCGGATCTGCATGTTCGCCTGCTGCTGGGGGAAAAGCCTCAGCCCAACAAATTCGATGCCCGTGCGCATAAGGCTGTGACTGCCTTTCTTGTGTTGCATGGGACCGATAAAACATCGCCAGCGTAAATGCGTTGGTCTTTGAACATTCAAACACGACAAGCATAGGGAAGGATAACACAATGCGCGTCTATTATGATCGTGATGCCGATTTGAACCTCATCAAGGCCAAGAAAGTTGCCATCGTTGGCTACGGTTCTCAGGGCCGCGCCCATGCGCTGAACCTGAAGGACAGCGGTGCACAGAACGTTGTTATCGCCCTCAAGGCTGGCTCTGCCACCATTGCCAAGGCTGAAGCTGATGGCTTCAAGGTGATGACTGTTGCTGAAGCAGCGGCCTGGGCTGACCTGTTGATGATGGCAACCCCTGACGAATTGCAGGCTGACATCTACAAGGCAGACATCGCTGGCAACATCCGCGATGGCGCAGCGATTGCTTTCGCCCACGGCCTGAACGTTCACTTCGGCCTGATCGAGCCAAAGAGCACCGTTGACGTTGTGATGATCGCACCAAAGGGCCCTGGCCACACCGTGCGCGGCGAATACCAGAAGGGCGGCGGCGTGCCTTGCCTCGTGGCTATCCACCACAATGCTTCGGGCAATGCTCTTGAGCTGGCTCTCTCCTACGCTTGCGGCGTTGGCGGCGGTCGTTCGGGCATCATTGAAACCACCTTCCAGGAAGAATGCGAAACCGACCTGTTCGGCGAGCAGGTTGTTCTGTGCGGCGGTCTGGTAGAGCTGATCCGCGCTGGCTTTGAAACGCTGGTTGAAGGCGGCTATGCCCCTGAAATGGCATACTTCGAGTGCTTGCACGAAGTGAAGCTGATCGTGGACCTGATCTATGAAGGCGGTATCGCCAACATGAACTACTCGATCTCCAACACTGCTGAGTGGGGCGAATACGTTACCGGTCCTCGCATCATCACCGCTGAAACCAAGGCTGAAATGAAGCGCGTTCTGCACGACATTCAGACCGGCAAGTTCACCTCGGACTGGATGCAGGAATACCGCGCTGGTGCCGCACGCTTCAAGGGCATTCGCCGCATGAACGACAAGCACCAGATCGAAGAAGTCGGTGCAAAGCTGCGCGGCATGATGCCTTGGATCGGCAAGAACAAGCTGGTCGACAAGGCTCGCAACTAATCTTGTGCAAACGTTCTTGCCGATCCAAGCTTTTTTGCTTGCGCGCCTTTGGCGTCGCGGTGATCGGCAAGAACAAGCTGGTCGACAAGGCTCGCAACTCATCTTGTGCAAACGTTCTTGCCGATCCAAGCTTTTTGCTTGCGCGCCTTCGGCGTCGCGGGATCGGCAAGAAAATTGCGATGTGATGATGGAATGGCAGCGGTTACATCCGCTGCCATTTTTTTTATGATCATTGCTCCATGTTAGAGCATTTCCAGGAAAAGTGCGTAGCGGTTTTCCGTCCGGAAATGCGTAAAAACAAAGAGTTAGAGCTTTTC
>CAJYRE010000320.1 GCA_913776675.1 Rhizobiaceae bacterium | reverse complement strand
GCCTCATCGGCGGAGAGAATGGCCACGCCTTGCGCAACCGGTGCGCCATAGCCCTTGAGCAGAGCTTTGGCCTGATATTCATGAATATTCATCGTCTGGTCCTAATTTTTGAGCCGGAGGCGATTACTTGAGAGCCGGAGCAATGGTGATGCAGGCTTCGCAAAGGCCAGCAACGGCACCAACGGATTTCTGGAAGGCCGCTTCTTCGTCCTTGTCCAGCTGGATTTCGATGACGCGCTCAACGCCACCAGCGCCGATCACAGTCGGAACGCCAACATACATGTCATTCACGCCATATTGGCCGGTCAGGTGAGCGGCGCAAGGCAGAACGCGCTTCTTGTCCTTGAGGTAGGATTCAGCCATTTCGATTGCAGACGCAGCAGGTGCGTAGAAGGCAGAGCCAGTCTTGAGAAGACCAACGATTTCAGCACCGCCATCGCGGGTGCGCTGAATGATCTGCTCGAGACGCTCAGCCGTGCACCAGCCCATCTTGACCAGATCGGTCAAAGGAATACCGGCAACGGTGGAGTAACGCGCCAGAGGCACCATGGTGTCGCCGTGGCCGCCGAGAACGAAAGCGGTGACATCCTGAACCGAAACGTTGAACTCTTCAGCCAGGAACAGGCGGAAGCGCGACGAATCGAGTACGCCAGCCATGCCAACAACCTTGTTCGCAGGCAGGCCGGAAAATTTCTGCAAAGCCCAGACCATCGCATCCAGCGGATTGGTGATGCAGATCACGAAAGCATTCGGGGCATATTTCTTGATACCGGCACCGACCTGCTCCATGACCTTGAGGTTGATGCCCAAAAGGTCATCGCGGCTCATGCCCGGCTTGCGAGGAACGCCTGCGGTGACGATGCAAACATCTGCACCTTCGATGGCGGAATAGTCGCTGGCACCTGTCAGCTTGGCATTAAAACCTTCAACAGGCGAGGACTGCGCGATGTCCAGACCTTTACCCTGCGGCACACCATCAG
The DNA here is from genome assembly GCA_913776675.1 of Rhizobiaceae bacterium. GTDB lineage: Bacteria > Pseudomonadota > Alphaproteobacteria > Rhizobiales > Rhizobiaceae > Allorhizobium. The sequence continues at coordinate 8,277 of CAJYRE010000320.1, read as the reverse complement.
CGATGTCGAACAGGACGATGTCGCCCAGTTCCTTCAGGCCAGCCAGATGCGCCAGCGTGCCGCCGATCATTCCAGAACCAATAAGTGCGATTTTGTTGCGCGCCATTGAAATGCTTCCTTTTAGATCCAAAACCAAGGCGAGCACCAAAGGGTCAGGGCCAGCCATTGCGACGAACCGCATAGCCCGGCCTGCAAAAAAACGCAACCGATATTTCTGTGATGTTATTTTTCAATCGGTTAGACTATAAAATTCTTACGTAAACGTAAAATTTTCGGTCACGAAATCTTCACACTTCAGAAATATCTTATTGATCTTTATTCAGATAGTCGCTTGAGCGCATCTCAAACAGGCGCGAGGCCGTGCGATCAAACTCAAAGCCCTCGGTACCCTTCTTTTCCGTCAAAAGCGCCTCAGGCTGAGCAGCCGCGGATGCATGTACGCGAACCTTATGATCATAAAGCGCATCAATGAGAATAATGAAACGTTTGGTTTCATTGCGCTTTTGCGGCCCCATATGCGGGATGTGATCAATGAACACCGTATCGAAACGATCGGCAATCGCCAGATAGTCCGTAGCTCCCAATGGCTGTTCACACAATTGCGCAAAGCTGAAACGCGCGCAGCGATCGACGGCACGCGGCACAGGCACGACACGACCCTTCATCGGAATTTCAATGGCCTCTTCCGGCTTGCCCTTGGTTAAAACCCGCCAGGAGCGATCCATTTCCGCATCCGCCGCTGCATCGGCTGGCGCAAGATAAACCGGCAGATGATCCACTTTCTCCATCCGGTAATCGGTGGGTGAGTCGAGCGATAAAATCTCGACATATTGCTTGAGCAAGCCGACAAAGGGCAAAAACAGACTGCGGTTCAAGCCATCCGGATAGAGATTGTCTGGCTCGACATTTGATGTCGCCACCAGAATGCAGCCGCGCGCGAACAGTTCAGTAAACAGCCGCGACAGGATCATGGCATCGGCAATATCCGTCACGGTGAATTCGTCGAAACACAAAAGCTCGGCTTGGGCTGCCAGTTGTTCGGCCACAGGCGGCACCGGATCGGCCTGTTTTGTCTCGCCATTTTTCAATTTCTGTCGATGCGCATGAATACGATTATGCACATCGGCCATAAATTCGTGAAAATGTGCCCGCCGCTTTTTCTCAATCGGGGCCATGGAGAAAAACAGGTCCATCAGCATGGTTTTGCCACGGCCAACGCTGCCGTAGACATAAAGACCCTTGATCGGAGTTTGCGCCTTGTTGCGTTTGGCAAAAATCCAGCCAAGCGCTGAGGATTTACGGGCCGGTTTACGCTCTTTCAAATCCCGCAGAATGCGGTCAAGCCGGGCAGCAACGGTCATCTGGGCAGGATCAGCAATCAATTCACCGGATTTGGTCCGTGCCTTCAGCGCCTCGCTGACGCTGAGTGTGTAATCGGGCATCGGCTGCATGGAGCACTCCACATAGAAAAGAGCCCGCCTTGATCAAGGCGGGCAGCAAACGAGAGCGCTTCACTGTTTCACGGAAACATTCAAGCGCTCCAACTCTTTGTTTTACGCATTTCCAAACGGAAAACCGCAACACACTTTTCCTGGAAATGCTCTAAAAAATAGGAAACTGCGAGGAATTAGCGGCTCAGGCTGATGGGTTGGCCACTGCTGGTGGAGCCACTAAATTGATTGTCCGCCGTTTTATAAAGCGTACCAATCACGTTGCCATCACGATCTTTCAGCAGCAACTGCTTGTTGGCCACATCCCATGCGCCCATGGTGGTCAAAGGTCCAACACAACGGCGCGTACCACCCCGCGAACCGCCACCAAGATTGGTCAAGGTCAGGAACATATCACAGCTCGAGCCGCCGTTGGCCACGCGCCAATTGCCCACCAACTGCTCCTTGGTGAAATCCATGGCGGTTCCTGGAGGGGCTGCATTGGCTGTCATGGTTGCAGTCTGGCTTGTCGGCGGCGCAGGGAATTGCGATCCCTGCACACCGGGCGGCGGCAATTGTCCGGATTGAACGGGAGGAACCGGCTGCGCCTGCAAAGGCGGCAAGGATGAAGAACCATAATCGCTCGATGTGCGTTGACATCCGGCCAGTGACAAAACGACCGCCAGACCCGTCGCCGCAAATTTCAGATTCATCCTCATACTCCCGGTTGCTTCATCCTGATCAGGCATTTCAAGCCTGCAAACATCAGCAAAATAACGTCAAGAACGACAGTAAATCAAGCGATCTTCGATATAACCCGTCAAACACAGCGCCAGCAATATCTGCAAACACCTGTTTCACTGTCAAAAAACGTGAGCCGCAAAGACTTTCTCCCTGCGGCTCGCCGCAACCTTATGCCCGACGCTCGAGCATCATGGTCTTGATTTCAGCAATCGCCTTGGCAGGATTCAGACCCTTCGGACAGGCCTGCGCACAGTTCATGATGGTGTGGCAACGATACAAACGGAAGGGGTCTTCCAGATTGTCCAGACGCTCGCCCTTGGCCTCATCACGGCTATCGATCAGCCAGCGATAGGCTTGCAGCAGCACCGCTGGGCCGAGGTAACGGTCACCATTCCACCAATAGCTTGGGCAGGAGGTGGAGCAGCAGGCGCACAGAATGCACTCGTACAAGCCATCCAGCTTCAAGCGATCTTCGTGGCTCTGCTTCCACTCCTTGGCCGGCGTCGGCGAAACCGTCTTCAACCAAGGCTCAATCGAGCGATGCTGCGCATAAAACTGGCTGAGATCAGGCACCAGATCCTTGACCACCGGCATATGCGGCAGAGGATAGATCTTCACAGTGCCATTCACCTCATCCATGCCCTTGGTGCAGGCCAGCGTGTTGGTACCGTCGATGTTCATGGCACAGGAGCCACAAATACCCTCACGACAGGAGCGGCGGAAGGTCAGGGTCGGGTCGATCTTGTTCTTGATGTAGAGCAGACCATCAAGCACCATCGGGCCGCAATCATCCATATCAACATAATAGGTGTCGATATGCGGATTTTCGGAATCATCCGGGCTCCAGCGATACACGCGATATTCGCGCAAATTCTTGGCACCCGATGGCTTCGGCCAGGTTTTGCCCGGCTTGACCTGAGAATTCTTAGGGAGAGCTAGTTCAACCATGGTGGTATCCTCACATCAATACACGCGGGCCTTGGGCTCGATCTTCTTCGGATCAATCCCATCCGCCAGAAGCTCAGTGTGAACCGGACGATAATCCAGCTTCACATCCCCAGCCTCATTGACCCATGCCAGCGTATGCTTGCGCCAGTTCACGTCATCACGACCACCGAACGGACCATCGACATAATCCTCACGGGCATGAGAACCACGGCTTTCCTTGCGGGCTTCCGCGCCATAGACCGTGGTGATGGCATTGGCCATCAGGTTATGCAGTTCCAGTGTTTCCACCAGATCAGAGTTCCAAACCAAGGATCGGTCGGTCACCTTGATGTCCGCCATTTCCTTCCAGATGGCCGAGATGCGGCGGCAGCCGCTTTCCAGCGCTTCCTGGGTGCGGAACACGGCAGCATCTTCCTGCATGGCGCGCTGCATCTTGTCACGCAGAACAGCCGTTGGCGTCGAGCCGTTGGAGTAACGGATCTTGTCGAACCGCTCCATGATCTTGTTGCAGGCATCAATGTTCAGCGCCGGAATGGGCGATGCCCGATCAATCACTTCGGCGGCGCGAATGGCAGCGGCGCGGCCAAACACGACCAAGTCGATCAGCGAGTTGGAGCCAAGGCGGTTTGCGCCATGCACGGATGCACAACCGGCCTCGCCCACAGCCATCAGGCCGGGCGCGATGCGCTCTGGATTGTTGGCATCGGCGTTGAGCACTTCACCCCAATAGTTGGTTGGAATGCCGCCCATGTTGTAGTGAACGGTTGGCAGAACCGGAATCGGCTCGCGGGTCACATCCACGCCTGCGAAAATCTTGGCGCTTTCCGAAATGCCGGGCAGACGCTCATGCAGAACGGCTGGGTCAAGGTGGTCAAGATGCAGGAAGATGTGGTCCTTGTTCTTGCCAACGCCACGGCCTTCACGGATTTCCAGGGTCATGCAGCGCGAAACAACGTCACGCGAGGCAAGATCCTTGGCGGACGGTGCGTAACGCTCCATGAAGCGCTCACCTTCCGAATTGACCAGATAGCCGCCTTCGCCGCGCGCACCTTCAGTGATCAGACAGCCAGCGCCGTAAATACCGGTTGGGTGGAACTGCACGAATTCCATATCCTGAAGCGGCAGGCCGGCGCGGGCAATCATGCCTCCGCCGTCACCGGTGCAGGTGTGGGCAGAGGTTGCCGAGAAGTAGGCACGGCCATAACCGCCGGTCGCCAGCACCACCATCTTCGCCGAGAAACGATGGATTGTGCCGTCATCAAGGTTCCACGCAACAACACCTGTGCAACGGCCATCGTCGGACATGATCAGATCAAGCGCGAAATATTCAATGAAGAATTCCGCATTGTGCTTGAGCGACTGACCATAGAGCGTGTGCAGAATGGCGTGGCCGGTACGGTCGGCAGCGGCGCAAGTGCGTTGCACTGGCGGGCCTTCGCCGTAATTCTGCATGTGGCCGCCGAAGGGGCGCTGATAAATCTTGCCTTCTTCATTACGGGAGAAGGGAACGCCGTAATGTTCCAGCTCATAGACCGCCTTGGGCGCTTCCATGGCGAGATATTGCATGGCGTCCACGTCGCCCAACCAGTCAGAACCCTTGACGGTGTCGTAAAGGTGCCACTGCCAGCAGTCCGGCGTCATATTGTTGAGCGAAGCAGCGATACCCCCTTGGGCCGCAACGGTGTGCGAGCGGGTTGGGAACACCTTGGTGATGCAGGCGGTTTTGAAGCCCTGCTCGGCCATACCGAGTGTGGCGCGCAAGCCAGCGCCACCCGCGCCGACAACAACCACATCATAGGCGTGGTCAACATAGGTATAGGCCCGACCGTTGATGGTAGGCCCTGCGTCTTTGGAAGAGTTTGTCGATGCCATGATGAATTATCCTACAAACGCGATCTTGAGGATGGCGAAAAGACAGAGCGCACCCGTGATGACCACGAAAAATGTATTGAGCATCAGGAGTACGAGCTTCACGATGTGCGCGTGAATGTAATCCTCGATGATGACCTGCATGCCGAGCTTCATATGAATAAGACCCGACAACACAACCAGCCCCATCACCACAGCAACAATCGGATTGGCCAGAGCGGACACAACATCCGCGTAGGGCGCACCGGCGTGGGTGAGCATGAAGCCGATGAAAAACAGAAGAAGCGGCACATTGGCAACGGCTGTCACCCTTTGCCGCCAGAAATGTTCGGTACCATCCTTGGCAGAGCCAAGACCGCGAACCTTGCCGAGTGGCGTACGCATATCCATGAGAAACCCCCTCAGCGAATGATCAGAGCGATAATCCAGACCAGAACGGTCAGGACAACGGAAGCAACAATAGTGGCCTTGGCAAGCTTGGTGTTGAAGTGTTTCTCAAACCCATAGCCCAGATCCCACATAAAATGGCGAAGACCACCCAGCATGTGATGAATCAGTGCCCAGCTAAAGCCAAACAGCACGATCTTGCCCAGGAAGGTTCCCATAAACCATGAAACCCAATCATAATAATCAGCACCGACTGATGCGGCGATCAGCCACCAGGCAACCAGCGCGGTACCAAAATACAAGGCCCCTCCGGTGATACGATGCACAATGGACATCACCATCGTTGGAATTGGCTTGTAAATTTGCAGATGCGGCGACAAAGGCCGTTGTTTTGTCACGTTCGCCATCTCGTCCTCACGGCGTTCAATTGCATTCCACCTTTGGAATGAAGGGATATGTAGGGCGCTCCTTCAGGGAGTGCAGTGCGTCAAATTGGACCTTTAATCCTCTGATTGATCGAGGACAAGGCAGATTTGAACAGGTATTTCAATTTAATCGATTGACAGAGCCAAGCCCTGACGAACCACCGATGCCCGCCAAAGTAAAGAGAATTTCTTAAGAAAGCCGATCTTTGAGCTTTTGAAACACTTGATTTTCAAGAAAAACACATTAACGATTTATTAAATATAACGCAAAATCCAATCGGAGAGAGAACAGTGTCACATCACTCTGATTGCATCAAACCGGCTATGAGAACATGGCTTTCCATCGCGGTTACTTTCCTTTTTCTTGCCCAATCGGCCACCGCAGATGATTTTAACAGCACTGGCCTTGCCAGAGCATGGACCCATCACAGCTCTGTGATCAGCATCCATACCCTTGGCGGCTCGTTTACAATTGGCGTGTCAGCCTGGCACAGAAACACAAAACCCGACCTCACAGAGCGTCTTGCTCCAAAAGCAAGAATCATGGATGTGCAATCTGCTCTGGCGCATTCGGCCTGCGCCGATCAAAATGGCGTGTGCATCCTGCGCACAGCAAACCCCTTATAAAAACTGCCAGACCGTGGTTTTCTTCACGTCACTGTCTTCCAGCACCCGGGTAACCGGCACCTGATAGCTGCCCAGACAACGCATTCTGTCCTTGGGAAAATAGGCACGACCCGGATCACCAACAATCACGGTTACGCCCTCGGCAACCAGGTTGGAAAACCAGACAATCAGCCTCTCGGCAAAGCTTTTATCGTAAAACACATCACCCGCCAGCAGCACATCCGCCTCCAGCGCTTCGCCCACGACATCGGCCGCGCAAAAGCCGATGTCAACACCGTTTTCAGCAGCATTGAGCCCTAACGCGGCCTCAACAAAAGGATCAATATCCACGGCCAGCACCTGTGCCGCTCCGGCGTTGGCAGCCGCAATCGCCACCAGCCCGGAGCCGGTGGCAAAATCCACCACCCGCTTGCCTGCCACAAGATCAGGATGATCGAGAATATGCCGGGCAAGCCCTTGGCCACCCGCCCAGGCAAAGGCCCAAAACGGTGGCGGAAGACCAATCTCGGCCAGATCTTCCTCGGTTTTCAGCCACAGATCATGCACTTCGCTAGCAAGGTGCAGGCGAATTTCCGGCACATGCGGCAGAGCCATGATCTCAGTGTTGTCGAGAATGAAACGTTCGGGATCGATCTTCACGGCAAGGCTCAGCGCGGCGGATTCTCAAGCCCACCCATGCGGCAGACTTCGAGATATTCCTCTTCCGTCACCGGCTGCACCGACAGCCGCATAGACGTGACCAGCGACATTTGCTGCAAGCCGGGATGGGCCTTGACATCTTTCAGCGTCACCGGCTTGGGCATATCGCAGACGGCGCGAATATCGACACATTCCCAGCGCGGATCATCGGTGGTGCTATCGGGGTGAGCAAGCGCACACACCTCGGCAATGCCCACCACGGCCAAACCCTCGTTGGAATGGTAGAAAAAGCCCTTATCACCAATCTTCATCGCACGCATATTGTTGCGGGCCAGATAATTGCGCACCCCATCCCATTGCTCGCCCTCGGCCCCTTTGGCCTTGAGCATCTCCCACGAGAATTTGAAGGGTTCGGATTTAAACAGCCAGAATGCCATGATGCACCTTATGCCTCTGGGTTATTAAAAACCCAATTGTAGGGTTTAATCTCGACAGAGGCGAACAGACCTGCCTTGGCATAAGGGTCTTGCGCGGCAATGGCTTTTGCCGATTCCAGATCATCGGCCTTGATCAGCAGCATCGAGCCACAGGGCTTGCCAGCATCATCGAGAAACGGGCCACCGATTTTCAACACGCCATCCGCGTTCAGACCATTGAGCCATTCCACATGCGGCGGACGGGTGGCCATGCGCAGATCAAGATGGTTGGGTTTATCGGCACAAATCACGGCAAACAACATGGCGGGTCTCCTTTGAGATTATTCGGTGGTGATCGGGCGGGTCATCAAGGCATCCACGGCCTGATCAATAGCAAGCGAACCTTCAATAATCGAGGCCACGGCCTCGGTGATCGGCATGGAGAGCTGATGGCCTTCGGCCAGACGGGCCGAGACGGCAGCGGCAAAAGCACCTTCCACCAGATAGCCACCGGCCTCCTCGCCTTTCGCCAAGGCTAAGCCATAGCGCAGATTGCGCGATTGATGGCTGGTGGCCGTCAGCACCAGATCGCCAAGGCCGGAGAGACCACGCACCGTATCGGCCTTGCCCCCCATGGCCGCAACCAGCCGCGACATTTCGGCCAGTCCACGGGAAATCAGCGCGGCTCTTGCCGAATCCCCAAGCCCCCGGCCCTCAACAATGCCACAGGCAATGGCCAAAACATTTTTCAATGCCCCACCGAGCTGCACACCCACCCGATCATCCGACGCA
>CAJYRE010000319.1 GCA_913776675.1 Rhizobiaceae bacterium | reverse complement strand
GTATCAGAGATTCAGAGATGTGTTCATGAAACAGCTTCATTTCAGGGCAGACAAAAACACATCATATATATAACAGCTACCAGATTTACTCACCGGCCGGCCTCTGTTTCTCCTAAAAGAAGCGGAGAGAACAGATGCCGTCCAAAAGAGGGGAACAAAAAAAAGGAGAGAAAATCGAACATTCAGTGAACACACTCGCAAAAGAGAAGCAGAGGATGTGACTAGGATACGATGTGATAACGATGTGACAAATCTGCACTCAGTTCGCTAAGATGGCAAGAAAAAAACCAATGGGAATTTGTGAAATGGGCATATATGTTCCCTATCTAGAAAGTGATTTCTTCCACTCGTTTTCCGCGCGTTAACTTCGCTTTCGTTCAGCTCAGCTAAGCTTTGCCGGTCACCTACCAAAGAATCTCCTTTACTTCTTTTCTTTCTGCTGTTGCTGTCCTTCTCCTGCAGCTTCAGGAAAACCAAAGAATTGGAAGTGGCTTAGCAGTGATCAACTGATCACTGATCAGACTAGCAGAGTATGATAGTATGATCAATTCATCAGTGTGATTGTGTGAAGTGTGTTTATGCCGAATATGTGTTGTGCTAACAATGGAGTGTGCATTCTGCATTGCATTGCAGAGGCTTGTTGATGGGAAAATAACCTGGATTACTCCACTGCACTTCCAGCATTCTGCATGCATCCAGAGAAGGAAAAAAGATAGCTCCACCATCCTGCACTTTCGCATCATCCCATGCATGAGGCCGGCCATTTTTGTTCTCCCGAAAAGAGTAGAGAAGAAGACGAACTTTTCTAGAACTCTGCAGGGGCTAGGGAAAGCTTTTGCCCTCGTGAATCTCCTCAAGTAACGGCCTTTTAGCTTTTGATCACCACAAGCTTGAGCAATTTGCTTGGCAAACAGTACAAGCAACACCCCCCCCCCTCCCCTTTTTTTTCTCAAAATGTATGCTGTCGCAGTAAAACCATCCCTCCCGGACGGGCCGGGAGGGATGGTTTTACTGCGACAGCACAAAGGGTGCGGTGTATTTGGAAATATTGTCCTTGGTGATCAGCAGGCAATCAAACAGTTGCTTTTCGGATTTTGCCCCTGTCTTGCCGGTCTTGAGGAAGCTGTCGGCCTGTTTGACCGCTTCCGCCGAGAACACCGCAACCGGCTGCAACACCGTATATTGCAGCTCGCCTGCCTTGATGGCCGCCACGGCATCGGGTGATCCGTCAAAACCACCGACCTTGACCTTGGAAAGCTTGCCCGCTTCCTTCAGGGCCGCAATTGCCCCCAGCGCCATTTCATCATTGCCGCTGATCACGCCGACAATGTCGGGATGGGCTTGCAGCATGGATTGCATCTTGTCATGCCCCTGGGTGCGGTCCCAATTGGCCACTTCCTTGGCCACTTTGACCAGGCCGGGATATTGGGTCAGCACGGTTTCATACCCGTTGGAGCGGGTGGCAGCATTGTTATCCGAGGGCGCACCGAACAATTCGGCATAATTGCCCTTGTCGCCCACATCGGCCACCCATTGCGTGGCACCCAGAGCGGCCCCTTGGGCGTTGTTGGACACGAGCTGGGCCTTGGCCAAGCCTTCCTGATTGATTTCCGCATTCACCAGAAACACCGGAATGCCCGCTGCCACGGCCTTTTTCACCGCCCCCACCGAGCCATCGGCATTGGCCGGATCAAGAATGATGGCCTTGGATTTGTTGGTGATGGCCGTATCAATCAGGCGGCTTTCGGTGTTGGTGTCCCCCTTGTGGGCGCTGACCGTTGCAGTATAGCCCATTTTTTCCGCCGTGGCCTTGGCCACCTGCCCTTCCGTGTACCAATAGGGGTTGGATGGGTCGTTGACGATAATCGTCATCAAGCCATCGGCCCAGGCGGCACTGGCCAGAAGCGGAGCCACAGCCGCCGCCGCCAGCAGAATTTTCATACCTTTTTTGAACATTGTCTCTCTCCCTTTGAACACGTTCAACTCACCGGATGTCCGGCACTCCTCCCGTAGCGGTGTGGGCCTACCCCCAGAGCCGATGCGGAAAATTCTTATATTGTGTATGGTTAGCGGCGACCGTAGCGGATGCTGTTCAAAAGCACGGCCATCACAATCACCGCCCCGGTAAACACCGTCTGCCAATAGGACGACACGCCGATGATGACCAAACCATCCGACAAAAAGCCGATGACGAAAGCGCCCAGCATGGTGCCCAGCACCGTTCCGCGCCCGCCGGTCAGCGCCGCACCGCCAATCACCACGGCCGCAATCGCCGTCAGCTCGTAGGATGTGCCCGCCGTTGGCCCCGCAGACGTAAGCTGGGATGATAGCACCAGCCCGGCAATGGCGGCACACATGCCCGACAGCACGTAGACGGTGATTTTCACCCGCTTGACCGGCACACCCGACAATTCCGCTGCATTTTCATTGCCGCCCGAGGCATAGAGCCAGCGGCCAAAGGCGGTGCGCATCAACAGAATGGCGCACAGAACCGCCACCACCGCCAGCACCAAAACGCCGATTGGTACGCCGAACAGACGGTTGAAGCCCAGCCAGTCAAACCCCATGTTGCCATGGTCTGGCGTGCCGCCCAGATTGTTGAAGGTCAGGCCATTGGTCATCAAAAGGGCTGCACCGCGCGCCACATACAGCACGCCCAGCGTGGCGACAAAGGCGGGAACCCGCAAAAAGGCAATCAAAACCCCGTTGATCGCCCCAACAAATGCCCCCAGCACACAGGTGAGAACCACCACCACCCAGACCGGCGGGTAAAGAATAATGCCATAATTGGTCAGCACCACGCCCTGCATCAGATAGCCTGCCACCACACCGGCCAGCCCCAGCGTGGAGCCCACCGACAAATCAATGCCGCCATTGAGAATGACCAGCAGCATGCCCAGCGCCAGCAGGCCGAAAATGGCCACATGCGAGGCCATGATCAGGAAATTGTTGAGGGTGAAATAATAGGGCGACAGCGATGAAAACACCGCCACAATGGCAATCAGCGCAAAGAAGGCCCGGCCCTCGAACAGCATCTGGATGATATTCAGCTTGCGCTTTTGCGGCGGGGCCAGCGGTTTTTTCTGCGTCATGGTGGTGACCGACATTCTCAAAACTCCATTAAATCTGGCTCAGGGGCATTTCTGGCGCGGTATGGGCAACAACAGCCTGGCCGGAGGCCGCCATGATCTGCTCCTTGGTGGCATCGGGGCCAAATTCCGCCGAAAGACGCCCACGGCGCATGACAAGAATCCGGTGGGCAACGCTGAGGCACTCGCCCACTTCGGAGGTGGAATAGATCACCGCCAGCCCTTGCGTGGCCCCCTCGGCCAACAGCTTGAACACCTCGGCTTTTGCGCCAATATCAATGCCGCGGCTTGGCTCATCCAGCAGAATAACCTTGGGGTTGGTGGCCAGCATTTTGCCAATCACCACCTTTTGCTGGTTGCCGCCCGACAGCGAACCAATGGCCGCGCCACCGCCATTGGTCTTGATATGCACCTTGGCAATCGAGCGCTGCACAAGGCTCTGCTCTTTCTGATGCGAGGTAAAAAACCGGCTGGCAAAGGTGCCAATGCTGGCCAGCGACAGATTGCTGCCCACGGTCATGGTTTGCACCAGACCATCGCGCTGACGATCTTCCGGCACCAGCACCAGCCCGGCCTTGATGCAATCGGCAATGGTCAGCTCCGACACATCCACACTATTCAGCATCACCCGGCCGCTGGCGGCTTTGGTGCGCCCGGCCACGCATTCCAGAAGTTCGGTGCGGCCTGCCCCCATCAGCCCATAAATGCAGACAATTTCTCCGGCCCGCACCTGAAGCGACACATCATCCACCACGCTATAGCCTGTGCCAGACGCATCGCGCACCGTCAGATTCTCAACGGACAGCGCCACATCGCCCATCTGGTGGCCGCTGGGCGGGGAGCCGAGATCGAAATTCATAAACCGTATAAAATATCCTCTGAG